>JAPLKC010000070.1 GCA_026388255.1 Pseudomonadota bacterium
AGAATAATAGCTGCTATGCCCATAACGAGGACGCCATTCTGCATTGAAAGTCTTTCCGAGAGGGCAGCAAACCTTCGGGGAAACCATGAATCTATAGCCATATTTGCCATAACGCGGGGGCCATCGATAAAACCTGCCTGGGCGGCAACTATAAGAAGAACTCCTTCTGATAAAATTGTAATCAGTGCAATATAATAGCCGAAAGGCCAGTTCCCAAAAACCCCATCTGCGAGGATTGTATTTAATGTGCGGCCTTCAACGGGGTTTATCCTGAACAGGTAATAGCAGAAAAATAGTCCTCCTGCTGTTATTGCAAGAGATGTGGACATATATGCCATAGTGCGTTTACCGGTTTGCACCTTTGGCTCCCGCAGGATTTGCATGCCGTTCGATACAGCCTCTAGGCCGGTATATGTACCACCGCCGAGAGAGAATGCCCTCAAGAAAATTGCAAGTATACCGATAAAACCAATTGTCGATAGATCCGAACTGGATGTTGTTTTTAATTCGCCAAGTAAAGAATTGATTTGGGGAACATGGGTTATGATGCCATAACCTATCAATAAAATATGCGTAATGATGAAGATCGCGAAAATTGGTGCGAGCAGAGTCACCGATTCTTTTACTCCGCGAAGATTGAGAATAACCAGGGCGAAAATGAGAAACGAAACGAAAAATATCTTGTATTTTTGAAATGTTAAGGGCAAAAAACTGAAAAGGGCATCACCACAGGAAACAAGAGATACCGTAATCGTCAACATATAATCTACAAGCAGTGCGCATCCTGAAACAACGCCGACATTTTTATTAATCGTATGGGTTGCCACAATATATCCGCCGCCGCCATGAGGGAAATGCTCGATGATTCGAGAATAGGCATATGCAATAATAAAGACGGTTAAAGCTGTGGCGACACCTATAACAGGAGCAAGATAAGTATGAGTGCCAAGAGCCCTGAAGGCTTCTTCGGGGCCGTATGACGATGATGAAAGACCGTCTGCCCCGAGACCTATCCAGGCAAGGATGGGGACGAGAGACAGCTTATGAAAAATTGACGGCTCATTGACATCACGGGGTTCGCCTATGAGTTTTCGCTTGATTTTCTCAAACAGTGTCGGTTGCGGTTCTGAGATGTCCGGTTCCATTAAGTATCCTTTTGTATTTTAATTTTTTTGGAAATAGGCGTAAGTTGTTCTGATATAAAATATATGAAAGCAATGCTGCAAAATATTTTCATCTATTGTGTTTTACAGGACGGAATTTTAATACACTCTTAAAAACATTGCAGGTGTTTTTTGTATTAAATTGTAGAATAAAAAACGAGAAACGGCTCGTTCCGTTAGAGATATCCATGATTTTGGGTATAGAGTTATAATGAAATGAAATATTTGTCAATATAAAAAATATAACTGTATAGATTTATATCTTTAAAAAATTCCGCCTGAATATAATATTTTCTTCCTTTTTTTTATGGCAATTTGCTACAATGAAGCTATGAGGAGGGACCATGCAGATAGGTGAATTAGAGAAGGGCAAAGATAAAATCATTATCTCATTGAAGGAGTTTAAAGGAAAACAGTATATTGATATCAGAACCTACTTTGAAAATCAGGAAGGAGAATGGATACCGACAAAAAAAGGTATCTCACTTACACCGGAAAACCTTGATGATGTGATAAAGTTTCTGAAAGAAGCAAAACAGAAGGTTTCTGATAAATAAAAGTTGATATAGGAAAGCTCCATTGTCGTCGATATTTGAGTTGTAGAACTAACGAATTTTTCATAATACCAAAGCAATTTAGACAAAGACCTTAAGGATTGTCCAAAATCTGATTATGTTATTCCGCTTGAAAAAAACGTGGTTTATGAATATGCCCATAGCATTGAATAACAGGCAATTATATGGCATATGAATCTCATATTCAGGAGAAAAGGAAGCAATGATACATTGCTCAAGGCTTTATTAGACTTGACAATGCTTGAAAATTTTCATATCTTAGTACACTTCATGGGCCGTTAACTCAGGTTGGTAGAGTATCTGCCTTTTAAGCAGAGAGTCGCAAGTTCAAGTCTTGCACGGCCCAAATGTCCCCATCGTCTAGAGGCCTAGGACACTGGCCTTTCACGCCGGCAACCGGGGTTCGAATCCCCGTGGGGACGCTTTTTTATTTAATAAAAGTATTTTTTAATCGCCTGATTAACTCAATATACTCTTAGCTATGCGTTCTTTTCGTCTAATTCCTGCATATCCTTAATTTTGATATGTTCTTTTAGCAGGAATATGAATCCCAAAATATTATATGGAATGTACCAGGATGCATGAAACATAATTGAAACTGCAAACCCCTCCTGTTTTGGGACATTAAAAATGGAAAGAATATATACGAGCAGAAACTGGTAAACCCCGACATAACCCGGGGACGAGGGTATGGTTAGGCCCATATTGAGCAATGCACAGATAAAGGGTATATAGATAAATTTTACAGAAACATTGAGCGTTAATGTGGCAAAGTATAAAGCAGTACTCATACAAAGCCATTGTAAAAATGATATCGCCACATAAAAGATTATGTTCAGGGGTGAATTTATCCGCCTGATGTTCCCGCCGATCTCGATAAGTCTGTGGGCAAATTTCAATAAAAAGGGTTTTTTTACCTTACCAAGTATATTTACAGTAGTGTCGGTAAATTTTTCCCTGCTCATTATAATCATTGTCGCCATGAAAACTATAAGCACGATAACGAGTATGAACAGGCTTTGAGAAACCTTTGGAGGCAGGCTCTGTTTGGGGAAAAATATAAATACAATCAACAAAAGGCCAGCTAAATCGAAAAATCTGTCGATTAATACGGTAGATAAGCCAAAGGTAAAAGAAATGCCGGTTTTCCTGGATAAAACGTAGCCTTTTACTATTTCGCCGATTCTTGCCGGTAAAACATTATTAACAAAGAGTCCTATAATGAGAGCAATAAATGTATCCTGAAACCTTACATCTTTTCCGGCTATATTTGACCATTTAAATGCACTGAGTGCTGCCGAAATAAAGATAAATAAAGTGGGGATAAATATTAACTTCAAGTCAGCTTTTTTTAAAATCTCAATTATTTCATTAAATTTAATATCTTTTAAAGAAAGATAAAGCAAAAGGATGCTTACAATGAAGCCGGCTACAGTTAAAATCTTATGCTTTTTCATTTTTTTGTATAATTGTTACAGAAAATGCCGATACTGACACATACAAGCCCCATGATCAAGCCTGTTGTTAATTTTTCTTTCAATATAACCGCACCAAAAAGAACGCCAAAAACAGGTGCGAGAAATGTAAAAACGGAGAGTTTAGCCACAGGATATGTATGAATCAGCATAAACCATACAAGATAAGATGCGAAGGCGACTATGACAGACTGGTATGCAACAGATGCCCATACGTAGACATTCAAATTGAAAATCCATTTATCCTCAATAAAGTATGCGCACGCAAACATTATCGGTATTGAAAATACAAACTGATAGAGAAATGTATTAATCGGACGAACTTCCTTGGCAAGATATTTCTTTATATACAGGGTTGTTGCACCCCAGAATATGGCAGCAATAATCTCAAGGAGGTCCCCCAGCAGCATTAATTTACCTGACGTGTGCGGCTTATCTTTAAAAACCAGGTATACCCCGATAAAGGCAAGTACCAGACCAACTATCTTTAGTAAATTAAGCCTTTCTTTTAAAAAAAAGTGTGCCCCTAAGGCAACAATAAATGGGGAAAGGTAAACAAATATGGCTGCCCTTGCTGCATCGGTATAGAGCATTCCGAGATAAAGACATACAAATTCTAAACCGAAAAGCAGTCCTACAATAAAACCGTGAAACAGCAATATGCCTCTATGAAAGAGTGGTTCCTTGACAACAATGCAATAGATGATTCCCAAAAAAGACGCAATTAATGAACGCAGAAAGGTTGTAAAAATGGGCGAGAGCCCTGTATTTGAGAACTTGATTGCCGAATAGTTTATCCCCCAGAGGATAGCGAGGATAACAATTGCAGTAAAACCTTTTGAATCTATATGGTCTTTTGTCATGAGTATAATTAAATTCTTTATCCGCTGAAGTTTTAAAAAATATAATGAGGCATGTCAAGGCTTATTTTATCTTGATATTCTATGCATATTCTTTTAATTTAATACTGTTAACTTACAGTCTATAAAAGGAGGTTTTATGAAAACTGTTGAGATTAAGCCTGACATTTATTGGGTCGGGGCAATTGACTGGGGTATAAGGGATTTCCATGGTTATATAACGCAAAATGGCACAACGTATAACAATTATCTTATTAAAGATAAACAGACCACGCTTATTGATACGGTCAAGCATGATTATTGCTCTGTAACTATTGAAAATATAAGTAAAATTGTTGAGTTATCCCAGGTTGTTAATATCGTGGTAAACCATATAGAGCCTGATCATGCAAGCAGTATTGATATGATAATGAAGCTTATACCGGATGCAACGGTTTATATAACAGAGCGCGGGAGGAAAGGTGTTGAGAGGTATTTCGATACGTCGAAGTGGCGTTTCAAGATTGTAAAAAGCGGTGATGTTTTAAATACAGGGAAATATACCCTGTTATTTCTCGAAACGCCCATGCTTCACTGGCCTGACTCCATGGTAACCTATGTGAAAGAAGCAAAACTTCTTATATCACAGGATGCCTTCGGACAGCATATAGCAACTGCCTCCAGATTTGATGATGAGTTTGTCGAGTGCAATTCTGAACTTGAGCTTGATGATGCAGTAGCTGACTATTATGCGAACATTCTCATGCCTTTCGGTCAGTTGATAAAGACAAAGATAGCCGACATACTGAAGCTCAATCTTGACATCGATATGATAGCTCCTGACCATGGTGTAATATGGAGAAAGAATCCGGGAAGGATTATCCAGCAGTATCTTGATATGGCCGAAGGTAAAGCCGATTTACGGGTGGCTGTCATTTATGATACTATGTGGCACAGCACAGAGCATATGATGGCCCCGATAATTCAGGGAATTAAAGACGAAGACGTTGATTGCAGGACAATAAAGCTAAGGGCATCGCCAATGAGTGTAGCAGTAAAAGAACTCTGGAAGGCCAGGGGATGTTTGATAGGCGCCCCTACTATTAATAATATTATGTTTCCTTCAATGGCTGAGTTTTTATACCATCTTAGCGGATTAAAACCGAGAAACAGGATTATGGCCGCATTCGGGAGTTATGGATGGGGCGGCGGTGCAGTAAAAGAGGCCTATGAGATGTTTAAGCGCATTGGTGTTGAGGTAATGGAGCCAGGGATTCAAATTCAATACAAACCATCTTCAGAGGATGAGGAGAAATGTTACGAATTTGGAAAGGAGTTTGCCAGGAAGGTAAAGGAATACCATAAAAAGTTTGAGGAGTAAAATAATCAGGTCTTACAGATTTAGCAGTAACAGTAAGTTGCCGGCAGCACACAAGTATAATACTATGGAGGTGTAAATTATGTCTAAGACGGAAAATAATTTAAAAGATGCCTTTGCAGGAGAATCTCAGGCAAACAGGAAATACCTTGCCTTTGCAAAAAAGGCCGAAGATGAAGGTTATAAGCAGGCTGCAAAATTATTCAGAGCGGCGGCAGAGGCCGAAACGGTTCATGCACACAACCACTTGAGAGAACTTAAGGGCATAAGGACCACAAAAGAGAACCTTGAAGAGGCTATTGGCGGTGAAACACATGAGTTTACGGAGATGTATCCCGTTATGATTGAAGAAGCCAAAGCAGAAGGCAACAACGGAGCCATGAGAAGCTTTAATATTGCCAATGAAGTTGAGAAAATACACGCAGCGCTTTATAAAAAGGCGCTTGAAACACTGGGCAACAATGAAGAAACCGAATATTATATATGTAAAGTGTGTGGCTGTACGATAGAGGGTGAGCCGCCCGATACCTGCCCGGTATGCGGCGCCAAAAAGATGGCCTTTTATAAAGTAGAATAGCGTTTTTTAGCGGTCAGTGTTAAGTACTCTACACAAAACGTTTCATGTTCTAAGCTAAAAAATGGTGAGGAATGTTGAGAATAGTAGCCTTTCACGGAAGTCCAAGGGTTGGCGGTAACTCTGATATTTTACTTCAAGAGGTGTTGAAGCAAATAGATAGAGAAGGCCACAAAATAAGGTTTTTCAGGCTTAACCTCATGAACATAAAACCTTGTCAGAATTGCGGTGGTTGTGATGAGACAGGGACTTGCGTGATTGATGACGATATGGGTGGAATTTATGATGCAGTCAGGGCGGCAGACAGGGTTATCCTTTCCTCCCCGATTTTTTTCTTTAGCCTTTCTGCCCAGTCAAAAATCATGATCGACAGGTTTCAGTGTTTCTGGTGTGAAAAATACCTTCTCAACAGGCCGATTCCAGAGGGTCCACATGGGAGAAAAGGTCTTTTAGTGCTTGTAGGCGGTATGAAAAAAGACATAGGTATTCAATGTGGAGAAGCGACTGCTAAAGCATTCTTCAGGACAATTAGTGTTCCTGAACACGAGACGTTGAGCTATCTGGGCATTGATCATAAGGGTGCGATTCTTCATCATTCAACTGCATTAGAAGATGCGCGAAGCGCCGGTGAGAGGCTTATAAAATTATGATAAGGAGTTATTTAAAAAATGAGAACAACAAAAACCTTAAAAAGTAGAAAACATGCAGTAGATTATAACAACTTAGGATTTGGCCAGCACTTTTCTGACCATATGTTCAGTTGTAATTATAAAAATGGTAAATGGGATATCCCGCAAATAGTCCCTTACGGCAGTATAAGCGTATCGCCCTCAATATGTTCTCTTCATTACGGACAGATTGTTTTTGAAGGTTTAAAGGCCTTTTATGCCGGTGACAAAATCAATATATTCCGTCCTGAAAAATATCATGAAAGATTTAACAGGTCGTGCCTGAGGCTCTGTATACCTCCAGTTGAATACGATTTATTTATCGAGGGCATAAAAGAGCTTGTAATGCTGGATGGGCACTGGGTACCCAAAAGCAAGGGGACCTCATTATACATTCGGCCATTTATTTTTGCCACAGACGATTTTCTTGGTGTGAGGGCCTCAGACACTTATTGCTTTCTAATTATCACCTCGCCTGTCGGCGCATATTATAAGGAAGGTATTAACCCTGTAAGGCTTATTACTTCAGGTGAATATACAAGAGCCGCAAAGGGCGGTCTCGGTGAGGCAAAGACGCCAGCCAATTATGCCGCCAGTTTATTACCTGCACAGCTTGCCCAGGCTAAAGGATTTACACAGGTATTATGGCTTGATGGCGTGGAGAACAGGTTTATTGAAGAAGTAGGAACTATGAATATCTTCTTTATGATCAACAATAGATTGATAACACCCTCCCTTGAGGGAACTATTTTGTCTGGCGTTACAAGAGACTCGGTGATAGTTCTTGCAAAAGAATGGGGTATTCCGGTTGAGGAACGTCGTGTATCTATAGATGAGTTGATCTCTTCATCAAAAAAAGGGTTATTGCAGGAAGTCTTCGGTACAGGGACGGCAGCCGTTATATCACCGGTAGGAGAAATAAGACATGAAGAAGAAACGATTATCATTAATAACAAGAGAATAGGGGATTTGTCTCAAAGATTATATGATGAGATAACAGGTATACAGTATGGGGAAAAAGAGGATAGATTTAGCTGGCGTCTTTCGTTCTCTATCCCTCCGAATCTATAAAATGACTTACAGATTGAATGTGTGAAGGGCTGATAAGTGAATAATAAATGAATGATGATCTGCTGTCCATTACCTCACTTGAAGAAGGTGAAGAGGGTATAGTCTATTCAATTACCGGCGGTAATAAATTTGTAGGCAGGCTTGCCGGAATGGGTATTGTTCCTGGTATAAGAATTAAAATCCTCAGAAACATCGGTGGTCTGATTATTGTCCTTGCTTCGGATACAAGGATTGCCCTTGGCAAGGGTCAGGCCAACAAAATACTGGCAGTTAAATTGCATGCCCAGGATATTGAAGCAGAACCGGCAAAAGGGAAAAAGTCTCTTCTTGTGGCGCTTGCAGGACAGCCTAATGTAGGAAAGTCTACTGTTTTTAATATTCTCACCGGTTTGTCCCAGCATGTAGGGAACTGGCCAGGCAAAACGGTTGAAAAGTTTGAAGGAGTGCATGAAAATGAAGGTTTCAGTATAAGGATTGTAGATCTCCCGGGTACGTACAGTCTCAGTGCATTGTCAGATGAGGAGATGGTTGCCAGGGATTTTATCATTCACGCACATCCGGATGTTATTGTTCTTATTGCAAATGCGTCTGCTTTAGACAGAAGTCTCTATCTCCTCTCCGAGATTCTTATCCTTGGTCCGCCGGTTGTTTTTGCCGTAAATATGATTGATGTGGCAGAGGAGCAGGGTATTCACATAGATGCGGATATACTGCAAAAATCCCTTGGGATACCGGTTATACCAATGGTTGCCAAGAAGAACCGCGGCATAAAGGAGCTTGTATCGACTGTGATCGGGCTTGCGAAAGGAGAGTTGGCTTATGAACCGAGGATCCCCGATGTTTCTGAAGACCATCGGACTATATTCCAAAAAATAAATGAACTTGTAGGCGAACATGCCTCGCCGCCGCATCCCGATGTATGGATTGCAACAAAATTGATGGAGGGTGACCCTGAGGCATTGGAAGAGATGAAGGAGCTTCTGCCGGCAGATACATGGAATAAGATAGAGCATCTCCTTCTAAAGCATGAAGATGCCTTGCGTGCTGTTGTTGGAGGAAGATACGACTGGATTGAAGATATAACGCGCGCTGCGGTTTCGAGGTTTAAAATGGGGCAGGTATTGATAACCGACCGCATAGATCATGCCCTTACACGTCCCGTTATAGGGATTCCGGTATTGCTGGGCATTCTTGCAGTAATCTTTACGCTTACTTTCAAGATAGGGTATCCTCTTCAGAAATGGCTTGAATTGACCATAAAATCTTTCGGCAGCTTGATTGACGCATCATTGCACAATGCACCTTTCTGGATCAAGGGTTTGCTTATTAACGGTATTATCGGGGGCGTAGGTTCTGTGCTCACCTTTGTACCGCTCCTTATTATTTTTTTTACTTCCATGGCCTTTCTTGAGGATGTGGGTTATATGGCCAGGGCGGCCTTTGTTATGGACCGGTTTATGCATATAATCGGGCTTCACGGGAAAAGCTTTTTACCTATGTGCCTTGGCTTTGGCTGCAATGTTCCATCTATTATGGGCGCGAGGATTATCGAATCAAAGAGGGCGAGGCTGCTTACCATATTCCTTACCCCTTTTGTGCCGTGCACAGCAAGACTTGCAGCCATGACATTCATCGCCGCAGCCGTTTTCGGTGAAAAGGCCCTTGTTGTTTCATGGTTTCTCATTGCCCTAAATCTCCTTGCCCTCGGTTTTACAGGCATGATTATGGGCAGATTCTTTTTAAAAGATGTACCGGTGCCTTTTATAATGGAGCTTCCTCTTTACCATAAGCCTGATATCAGGACGATAGCAGCAACTGTTCGGAACAGAACCATGTCTTTTATAAAAAAGGCAGGCACAATTATACTCGGTTTTTCTGTCCTGATATGGATAATATCCAGTTTCCCCGGCGGAAACATTGAAAACAGCATACTTGGCTGGATAGGACGTTTAATTGAGCCTGTCGGCATACCGCTTGGGCTTGATTGGAAGATGATCGTTGCGCTCCTTTCAAGTATAGTTGCAAAAGAGAATGCCATTGCGACCCTTGGTGTTTTGTACAGCGTGGGTGATCAGGGACTTATGGATGTCCTGCCGAAAATTATAAGTCATGCTTCGTCTCTTTCTTTCCTTGTAACCCTTATGTTATTTATACCATGCGCCCCGACTTTTGCTGTGATGAAACGTGAAATGGGCAGTTGGAAGTGGTTTCTCACCTCATTCATATCCATGCTTTTTATTTCTTACTGCGGAGGGATGGCAGCATATCGTTTAGCATTGTTGTTGGGAATATAACTATTCCAATTCCAAATTAAAGATGAAATCAAGGCGGCAAGGAAGAGGCGACGTAGACGTACAGTGAACAGTATGTCGAGGAGCCGATGACGAAGCCAAAGATGATAGCGCTTTAATTTGGGATTGGAATTATAGACCTATACCGTCAATAACAGCGCCACAAAATTGGCAGGCGCCGTTTTTGATACTATAATCGGAAATACTATATCCGTATCGCCGGATAACAAGTTTATTACAGTTATAGCAGTACGTGTTTTCCCCGTCCGATCCGGGGACATTTCCTTCATAGACATACCGCAGGTTTTCCTCAAGCCCGATCTCACGAGCCCGGTGAAGGGTTTTTAACGGGGTTCGAGGGGCATCCAGCAGTTTGTAGGTCGGGTAAAAGGCGCTCACGTGCCAGGGAGTTTCAGCGCCAAGCTCCTTTTTAATAAATTGTGCAACGGCTCTTAGTTCCGCTTCGCTGTCGTTGTATCCGGGAATGATGAGTGTGGTGATTTCTATCCAGATACCCAGCTTTTTATAGAGTTTTATAGTGTCGAGGACACGGGATAGTTTAGCGCCACAGATATTTTTGTAAAATGTCTCATTGAACCCTTTAAGGTCAATATTCGCTGCATCAAGATATGGGCGAATTGCAAAAAGAGGCTCTTCTTCGATATATCCGTTTGTTACGAAGTTATTATAGATGCCTTTCTCATTTGCAAGTTTTGCAATATCAAAGGCGTATTCGTAGAATATTGTAGGTTCGGTATACGTGTATGATATATTCTTACAACCTGATTGTTGCGCAAGCTCTACAGCCTCTTCAGGGGTTATCACCTTCCCGGAAATATCTTTTTTGTCCCTGTATGTTTGAGAAATTTCATAATTCTGACAGTGAAGACATTGGAAATTACATCCTGCCGTCGCAATGGAGAATGCCTTAGAGCCGGGAAAGAAGTGAAAAAGAGGTTTTTTTTCTATCGGGTCAACATGATAAGCACAGGGCATGTTGTACACGAGAGTATACAGGGTTCCTTGCCTGTTTTCTCTTACCGTACATATTCCGTGTTTGCCATTGGCAATAATGCATCTGTGCCTGCAGAGTCTGCACTGAACCTTCCTGCCTTCCAATTTTTCATAGAATGAAGCTTCCTGCATTATCCGAAAAAGATCCTTGCCACATCATCCATATTTTTTACAGGTATAAATTTTATCTTATTTTTTACATACCCCGGGATTTCCACAAGCTCTTTCATGTTTTCCTCAGGTATTATTACCGTTTCCATCCGGGACCTGAGCGCGGCCAGGGTTTTTTCTTTTAAACCACCTATGGGTAATATCCTGCCCGTGAGAGTAATCTCACCGGTCATCGCAGTTTTTCTGTTAAGCGGTTTTTTTGTGATAGCGCTGATCATGGCCACGGCCATGGTAATACCTGCCGAGGGCCCGTCTTTAGGAATTGCGCCCTGAGGTATATGGACGTGCATCTCAAGGGTATCGAATATCTCCGGGTTTATCCCGAGGATTTCAGCCTTTGATTTTATATAAGTCAACGCAGCCTGTGCAGACTCTTTCATAACATCGCCCATGTTGCCTGTGAGGATAAGAAGATCTTTTTTTCCTTTCCGGCCGGATGCTTCAATAAAGAGCACATCCCCGCCGAACTCAGTCCAGGCAAGGCCGCTTGCAACGCCTGCAATGTCCTGCCCATAATCGCCTTCCGGGATGAATTTCGACGGCCCTGAGTATTTATGGAGATTTTTTGTGGTTATTATGGTTTTTTCTTTATTCCCTTCAGCTATTTTTTTTGCTGCCTTTCTCCCGATTGATGCTATCTCCCTCTCAAGATTCCTCAGGCCTGCCTCTCTCGTGTAATCCAGTATGATTTTTGTGATGGCATGATCGGCAAAGGCAAGATACTTTTCTTTCAAACCGTTCTCTTTGAGCTGCTTGGGAATAAGGTACTTTTTTGCAATAGCCAGCTTTTCCTTCTCCGTATAGCCGGACAGGGGTATAACCTCCATCCTGTCCCTTAAGGCAGAGGGAATGGTATCAACCCTGTTTGCCGTTGTTATGAACATTACCTTTGAAAGGTCAAAGGGTAGGTTAAGGTAGTGGTCGCTGAAGGCATTGTTCTGTTCAGGATCGAGCACTTCAAGAAGCGCGCTGGCAGGATCTCCCCTGAAATCCATGCCTATTTTGTCAATCTCATCCATCATGAATACAGGGTTATTTGACTTTGCCTGCTTTAATCCCTGGATGATTCTGCCCGGCATAGAGCCCACGTATGTTCTTCTGTGTCCCCGTATCTCAGCTTCATCCTTCATGCCGCCCAGGGAAATCCTCACAAATTTTCTGCCAAGAGCCCGTGCGATTGACTTACCCAGAGATGTCTTACCTACTCCCGGGGGTCCGACAAAACATAGAATAGGACCTTTCATCTCACCTTTGAGCTTAATGACACTTAGGAATTCAAGAATCCTTTCTTTGACCTTTTCGAGGTCGTAATGATCTTCATTGAGTACCAGTTTTGCTGCTTTTATCTCGATATTGTCCTTGGTAGACACGCTCCAGGGCAGTTCCACGAGCCATTCGATATATGTCCGCAACATTGAGGACTCTATCGCATCGGGATGCATCATGTCGAGCCGTTCAAGCTGTTTCTTTGTTTCTTTTTCAACATCCTTCGGCATCTTTGCCTTCTTAATACGCTTCTGCAGGTCTTCTATCTCTTCCGTTCTTTCGTCAGCTTCTCCAAGCTCGTTTTTTATTGCCTTCATCTGCTCCCGCAGGAAATAGTCTCTCTGGCTCTTTGTCATCTCATCCTTTGCCTGAGAGAGTATCTTTGCCTGCATATTGAGGAGTTCTATCTCTTTGCCGAGTATTTCAGAGAGCTTTTTGAGTCGTGCTATAGGATCCATGATCTCAAGGATTTCCTGTGCCTTTTCCACCGTTAATCCAAGGTTTGCAGCGGCAATATCTGCGAGCTTCCCCGGCTCATCTATTGTATCGAGAACCATGAGTATATCCGGGGGTACCATTCTGCCCATAGACACAACCTTCTCCATTTCTTCTTTGACGTATCTCATGAGGGCTTCAATCTCAAGGGTAATTTCCGTAATGAGCGGTTCTTCGATGACCTCGATCCGGACGATAAAAGTCGGAGTTTCCTGTACATACTCTTTTACTATTGCTTTTTTCAGTCCCTGAATCAGCACCTTGACTCTTCCATCGGGCAACCTCAGCATCCGCATGATCTGCGAGACCACGCCTACGGAATAAATCCTTCCTGGCAGAGGGTCTTCGTCGGTTAAATCCTTTTGTGCGACAACAATGATGAGCCTGTCCTTGGATAATGATTTTTCTACAGCATTTATAGACATATCCCTGCCGACAAAGAGCGGCAATATTACCGAAGGATACATGACCATGTCTCTCACGGGGAGGAGGGGGATCGTATCGGGTATCTTGATTGTTTCACTTTCCATCATATTATTTTGAAGCCTCCGTTTTTATGATTTAAAAAATACCTTGAATGCTCTGAATGTCTCGTAAATATCGAGTTTGTTTGAAATTTCAAAGGGAGAATGCATGGCAAGCAATGGCGTGCCGCAGTCAATGATATCCATACCATATACCGCAAGGTGTTTTGCCACTGTTCCGCCGCCTCCTGCATCTATTTTTCCCATCTCACCGGTTTGCCATACGATACCTTCCCGGTCAAAAAGATTCCGTATCTCACCGACATATTCTGCGTTGGCATCGCTGGCGCCAACCTTGCCGCCATGACCGGTAAACTTTGAAATACATATGCCGCGCCCCAGGTAACAGGCATTCTGTTTTTCATGGACATCCTGGTATGTGGGGTTAAGGGCGCCGTTTACATCAGCAGAAAGCGCCTTTGATTTAAAAAGCATCTTCCTGATCAATGCTTCATCGGCTTTTATGCCCATGCCTTCAAGGATATCATAGAGGGTCATCTGGAGAAAGGCCGATTGTATACCGGTGCTGCCTTCAGAGCCGATCTCTTCTTTATCTGCGAATATTGCAAGGCATGGACGCCGGGGGTTATATGTACCGCACATTGCCTCGAGGAGCGCATAAGCGCAGGCCCTGTCATCCTGACCATATGCCCCTATCATGCTTCGGTCAATACCAACATCCTTTGCTTTGAATGCAGGTACAATCTCCAGCTCTGCGCTTATAAAATCTTCCTCTATGATGCCATAACGGTCAATTAAGCACCTAAGAACGCCTCTTTTGATGCTTTCTTTCTCAATGCCGGTGACAGGCATACTCCCGAAGAGGAGCGTCAGCTTTTCACCTTCAATCGCATCGACCATCTTTTTTTCGTCATGTGTTTTTCTTGACAGATGAGGAAGCAGGTCATCTATAACAAAGACAGGATCGCCTTCACCTTCGCCAATGGTAAGTTCAATTTTTCTTCCATCCTTCTTTACAATAATTCCGTGCACGGCAAGAGGGATTGCTACCCATTGATATTTTTTTATACCGCCGTAATAATGGGTACGCAAAAGCGCAAGATCAACGTCTTCATAGAGGGGATTCTGTTTAAGGTCGAGTCTTGGTGCATCTATGTGGGCAGCGATAATGTTCAGACCGTCAGCAGGCTGTGTCTCTCCCCTTATGAAGGCCGCCGCCGCCTTCCCTCTGTTTATGCTGAATGTCCTTATTTGACCGGGATCGTTTATGAAGCCATTTTCGACAAGGTGTTTTTCAATAATGTTCACTGCTTCCCTTTCTGTCTTGACTATGTCCAGAAAGTCCTTGTATCCTTCGCAGAATAAGAATATCTTTTTTATCTCTTCTTTGGTTTTTTTTATCCATCCGGATTGTTTTTCCATAGTTACATAGAGTAACAGAATAGGTCAAATGAGTCAATAAAGAGAAAAATCGTTTAATGTGGATTACAACAGTGTATAAGCGGAAAAAAAATCCTGTAATTTAGCAGCATTATTACCGGTTTGTTAATTTTCAGGATTGTTTTTATCGACACGCGATTTAGATACAACAATCGTCAGCACATTTCTGTCTTCTTCGCGCCTGTATTGAATATCGTCCATCAGTTTTCTCATAAGAAATATGCCGAGCCCTCCGATCTTTCGCTCCGAGATATCCAGAGCAGTGTCAGGCTCTTTAAGTGAAAGCACATTAAAAGGGATACCTGAATCTTCAATTTCTATCATGAATTTATCATTGTCATCAGACTTACAGACTACCGATACATCCCCGTCCATATCTTGATATGCATAGTTGAAAATATTGACAAGAGCTTCCTCTGTTGAAATTTCTATCTCAATGATCCTTTTCTGCTCTATTCCCTGTTCGTTTGCGGATACAGACACAAATTCTATAAGACGATCAAGGTTTTCAAGCTTCGCCGGCAGTTTAATACGCGAGAGAATGCGCATCTTAAAGGTTGTTCAAAGCAGTTGCTTCTGAGTCAAATATACTGAATATTGAGTAAAAACCTGATATTTTAAAAACTTCTTCCACCGGGCCCTGCAGTCCGGCAAAAAGCATTTTTCCTCCCCCTGCCTTTAATTTTTTTGCAGTAGCAAGGATGCTCCGGAGACCTGCGCTGCTTATGTACTCAAGATCAGCGAAATTAATAATAAGATTGTTCTCTCCCTTTGATATCAGATCGGACATATTTTTTTCAAATTCCGGTGCAGTAACCGCATCTATCCTGCCCTTTACTGAAACAACGGGGATGTTCTTTTCTTTTCTGAAATTGATCTCCATAGCGACTCCTTGTTTTTTTGATAGATTTTAAACGATGGATACAAAAAAATCAAAAGAAATTAATTAAAAGACAGATATTAAAGTGTTTCAATATTGCAATGCCCGGTCTAAAGTCAACAAAATTTCATAACATGCCTTCTGCATTCATTTTTATTATATACAGTCACCCAGATTTGATGTAATAATTATCATACATTCATTGAATATTTATGTAAGCAAAAACAGGATGCACAGCATATTTACAAACATTTCAAGCAGTTTCAAAAACTGTAGATGGCGGTAGCTTATCAATATTCTCCATGTGCTATTTTGGCAATGAATTATTCTGAGAAATGTCGGCAATAAATTTAGAATATTATAGTAATCCCCTCATGTCCAAAGACTGAGAAGCTATAAAAAATTATTTTAGCCGTTAATTCGGTGAAAAGTTGTTTTTTTTTGTTGTACAAATATTTAGTAGTGCTATAATTGTTAATATTACAATTCTTGACAGAATTAGTACAGATTAAATAAGGAAATTGTGAGAAATTGAAAGAAGTAATTTTTAAGGGAAAAGCTTTAACAATTAAATAAAGGGGGCATAATGAAAAAATATGCTTTGTGCTTGGGAATTTTATTAATCTTTATTTTTTCGGTAAATATTGCATATTCTGCGCCTGTTGGAAAAATTACATTCATGGGAGGCAGTGTAACAGTTTTAAAAGCTAAAAAGGACGTTGCTACCACTGTGAAAACAGGCGACCCCGTTGATGTGGGCGACTTATACAGGACAAAGGGGGACAGCGGAGCAGAGATAACTTTTAATAACAACAATATTATAAAAATTGCAGAAAATACCCGTTTCGAGATTTCCGAATATATTGTTACGGAAAAAAAGACCTCCAATATTTTCAAATTGCCTGAAGGCAAGGTAGAAGCCACTACCGGAGCGCAATTTATTAAAAAGGTATCTGCCTTTGCACAGGGCCATAAGTTTGAAGTACATACTCCCGTTGCTGTAGCAGGTATAAGGGGATCCACGGGAAACATTGCGCACACGGGCGGGATAACGGGTATTTTGTTATCTTCAGGCACAGGATACTTGGCTCCTCCCCGCTACATGTCGTCACAAATGCGGATCGTAATATTTAACACAGTATCATTTGCAGCAAGGAATGTTCCTCCAACCCCGCCACAGCCGATACAGAATGCAGTAGCACAGATTGCCCGGATAGCTGTCGGACAAGGAAATGCAGTAGTCCAGGCAGCCGTAAGGATTGCGTCTGCGCAAACAGCCGCTCAGACGCAGACAAATGTGGCGGCAGTAATTAATGGTGCACTTCAGGGAGGGGTTCCTGTTACGACGACCGTTACCGCAGCCGTTACCGCAGCGCCTACACAGGCAACGACTGTTACCAGAACTGCCGTTACCGCAGCACCTACACAGGCAGCAAACATCACGACAGCAGCCGTTACCGCAGCACCCACACAGGCAGCAAACATCACGACAGCAGCCGTTACCGCAGCACCCACACAGGCAGGCAATGTAACGACAGCAGCCGTCAATGCAGCACCTACACAGGCA
>JAPLKC010000071.1 GCA_026388255.1 Pseudomonadota bacterium
ATCCACTTCCGCAGTGCCTTTCTTTGTTTTGGTTGACTCGGCATACTTATCGAAGGAGCCTTTAAGCACTGCCTCACGTGAGAAGATGGATGCAATCTCCGCCCAATGTTTCTCATATTCAGCATAAGTAAAATACAGGATGCGCCCGATTGCCGCCTTATCGGTTTTGTCGGGCTTTATACGGCAGTCATAGACGGCAAATTCTTCAAAATTTGTGAGTATGGAAAGGGGTAATTTAGCTGACCATGCATAACGTCTTAACTGGAATGATGAATCAAGGGCTTCTTTGATATGAATTGACGGCTTCTTCGCTTCTACAAAAAACTTCCTCGTGCCGCCGATACGAAAACTATAGTCAGGTGCTTTCGTAACGCCGCCTATTTTTATCGCATCTTCGTGAACTACATCTTTATACGCTTCAGCATAGCCATTCTTATTCTCCACATCCCATCCGAGGGTGTCAAAGAAAGGGTCGAGGAATTCGCGCCTGAGTTGGGTCTCATTGTATTGAGTTGACCTGTAAGCCTCTGCGTTCCTGTTATACCGCTCAATCAAATCCGAAAGTTGAATAGTTTCCGACAACATTCCCCCGGTTTTTCTTCCAGTATATTGATCCCTATGTTCCTTTTCCTAATTCTCCTGTAATTTTAATAAATTTACAAGTGAAAATACTATTACAGAATTATTTAATATTGTTTAATATTGTTTAATGTTACAATAAAAGAAGCGGCTTCGCGGTTTCCCAGAAGCAAGAATTACCTATTGAAATGCGCCCCCGCCCTTTCCTTGATGACTCTTTTTTTAACACCTACCAATCGCCGAAGTCAAACAGCAGCAAGGACTGATGGTTTACGATTGAAAGCAAAACACCCTTCTCGAAGCGCTTTTTAGACATCAATTACATATCTGCTCCCAGTGTCCATCAACGCACCTCCCTACTCGACAACCCAAATCTGGCAAAGGCTTTAATCCGCATGATAGTGATGGTGAGCTACCACATACTTGCTCCCAGTGTCCATCAACACATCGCCCAATTTGACAACCAAGCTCAGGTAATGGTTTTAGCCCACAAGATGAACTACCGCATATCTGCTCCCAGTGTCCATCAACGCACCTCCCTACTCGACAACCCAAATCTGGCAAAGGCTTTAATCCGCACCTGAGAGACCCGTCAGCAAATGCCGTGTCAACTGATATGAATATGACAAGCAACAACACTCCTCTAAGTATTTTTGTCAGCATAGTTTATCCTCCTCGGTATGCCTAATAATAATTCTATTAAAAACTATAATTTCTTAAACCCTATCTCGCTTAATTTTTATTGTCAAACAGAATAAACGGCTATTAGTGATCATACAGTGTTACCGGATACATTTTTTGCTGCTTATAACAATTTGTTAAAATTGCAATGTTGTGTTGCGTTCGGCTGAATCAGTAGATTAATTATTTTCCACCCTCATAATCACGCTTTCTGCTTGAAAGATAGAATAAAGGAGATAGTCCACAAACTGCGGAGTACGGAAGTGCATCTTGGAAATGGGATTCTAAATCAAATCAATATTGAAAATTGCGCTTTGCACCTAACTATTGAGTATTAGCCAAGCAGCAGTGAATTGAGGATTACCGAATAAAATGGAGATAACACAAAAATTGTTATTATTTTTTATTCGGTTTGATTATCTTCCAAGCATTGAGCTTATCTGCTCTGTCAAAATAAATATTTTTTCCTGTTGCTGATAACGGTATACCGATTATTAAATCACATGGGTTTAAAATACCTAATTTTAAAGCCGCAACTCCTGCTTTATGCATCATGCGGTTATCAACATTGTGTTCCATTGCAGTTTTAACTGCTGATGCAGAAGCAATACTGAAATCCATCACTTTAAAAATACAATAAGGACCAGGGAGGCTATGTTCTGTTAAGGAAATCCGAGGGTGTTTTAACATTTCCGAACAGGTAGGAAATCCACATCCTCCACAATTCAGACCTATTATTTTTCTACCTTCAATCCCTATTAATACCAAAAGGCCGGATTCTATAATAGTGTTGGCATCACTTTCCCAGTCTTCTTTTATTGCATTTCCAAGTTCGTGATTAGGTAATTTTCGACAAATTTCTTCTGCAATTTTTTTCATCATGTCAGCGATAGATTTTTGTTCTTTCGAACTCGCAACCATTATGTGCACATGGTCAATACCGCCGGACTTCGGAGCTGTTCTGGCAGATATTGACATTAATTTAGCAACAATTTCTAATCCTGATTTTTCCAAGTCACCCATATATAAATTCCTCCTAATATCTTTTTATCCATGGGAACATTAGTATTTGCCATGAATTATGTCAACAACATTGTTGAATGAAAATATAAGATAATACTCAGTATATCAAATAGATGCAATTCATTCCATAGTATATTGGCACCACATGATTTGTAGTATTTCATTAAAATATTAATTCTGTATTGTATGCAGTGATTGCTCAACCCATAGACCGGGGACAGATAAATTTCGCAAAATAATCAGAAATAAATTCCCATTTGTAATCCTGCATCATTGGCAGTAATAGCAAAGTCAACATTGCAGGAAGAACTTTGATTAGAAAGCCGTATTCTGAAAAACTGAATGTATGGTTTGATGAAGGCGGGTACCCGCTGGGCGTGGAAAGGCTATGACACTATAGTCCTTAGTAAATGCATGCATCAAAAAACTCAAAAGCAACTCCAATAAAACGCCAACTCTCTACTCTGCCCCTATTGCCTCCTTCCCTTTCTGTGTTAACCAGCATGCCCTATAGGTATCACCTGCCACAGTTCCTCCCAATCCTGTTTCGGCCAAGCCCTTCTGACAGAGCGCGTCAAGCACCGCCCTGCCCGCTTTGTTGCAGCAGACCTTGTCGATCCATGTTGCGCGCTTGTACGCACCCCCGCTGTACTGATTGTTTACGATTCTGATAAGCATGTCTTTTTCTTCTGGAGTAATTTCCATGATAATACCTCGTTTTTTGGGATATCTTAAATATCTTCAACCTAGTTCCAAATGTCAAACAAATTTACATGTGCATTTGCCTCAAAAAGGAAGTGCATTAAAAAAATCTGATTAATAGATTATTGAATACTGTTTATAGCGTTGCATATAGAGGCAAAACGGCAAAAACAACATCTCAGGAAGGTATTGATAAATTTCACACATGAATTTTTATCAAAAAATGAAAATACTAAAATTACTTGCTCCACCTACCAATCGAGCATAAGGACTTTTGACTTTGATCGTAGGTTACGGGAACAAATGTTGGTTTCATGAACAGCACAATCGGTGCAAAAAACAAGACCTGACCCCCAAGTCTCCCTTAATGTGATCATAAACCCTGGCAAAACCCCAGGCAGCCTCTCGAATACCACCTGTAACATCGTATTTCAGGCAAAAACCACTCAGTATCAACTTCAGGAAGGAGCGCTCAACGGAGAGGTGTGGTAAAAAAGGACTCATTCGCACTTGGTGGCACAAATGTTGGGGCTGGGGCAAAAACGCTTTTTTCTGTATGCTCGCACCCACTGGTTC
>JAPLKC010000072.1 GCA_026388255.1 Pseudomonadota bacterium
ACCGTTGCTGTCGTCTCGCCGAAGCCGGGCCAATCCGGATCGAATCTGTCCCTCCCCGCCGAGGTCAAAGCGCTGGTCGAAACACCGATCTACGCGCGCGCCAACGGGTATCTCAAGAGGAGGTTTGTGGACATCGGCAGTCACGTTAAGGCAGGGCAGCTTCTGGCCGAGATTGACGCACCGGAGCTCAATCAGGAACTCGCGCGCGCCCGGGCACAGATCAATCAGGCCGAAGCAGCCCTCGGGCTTTCGAAGCTCACAGCTGAGAGGTGGGCTGGTCTCCTGAAGACCGCGAGTGTCAGCGAACAGGAAAACGCAGAGAAACAGGCCGACTACAAACTCAAGACTGCCAGTGCCGAGTATGCCCGCGCTGAGGTGCGCCGTTTGGAAAAACTCGAGTCTTTTACCCGGATAACCTCGCCATTTGCGGGCGCTATCACGGTCCGCAATATCGATACGGGCGATCTCATAGTCTCAGGCTCCGGCAAAGAGCTTTTCCACCTGGCTCAGACGGGGAAGCTTCGCATATTCGTGCAAGTACCCCAGGCGATGGCCCGAGGCATCCGGTCCGGCCAAAGCGCTGACATGACCCTTTCGGAACTTCCCGGTCGGACGTTTAAGCCAAGAGTGATCCGCACTGCGGGTGTCATGGCATCGGACTCAAGAACGCTCCTCGTAGAACTTGAACTGGATAACCAGAAAGGGGAGATCATGGCGGGAGGCTATGCCCAGGTGCGGTTTACTGAGGCAAAAATGGAGGCGGCGCTGACGCTCCCGGCAAACACGGTCCTGTTCCGCCCGGAAGGGCCGCAGGTAGGCATCGTCCAGCCTGACAGCAAGGTCGAGATGCGCATTGTGAAGCTCGGGCGCGATTTCGGGCAAACGATTGAGATACTGGCAGGCGTGAACCCCAAGGACCGTGTCATCGTGAACCCTTCAGACTCCCTCGCAACTGACAAAAAGGAGAAGAGCCGATGAAGACAATTCAATATTCTGCTTTTCTATTAGTATTGGGGACAGTGTTAATGACCGGTAGCTGCGCGGTTGGCCCGGACTACGTGCGCCCGGAAGCCACGACTATCCCACCGGCATATACCGGGGTATCCGATGAGTGGAAAATTGCGGTACCCCAGGCGCATGTACCCAAGGGTAACTGGTGGGAAATCTTTGGCGACCCTGAGTTGAACCATCTGGAGACTGAAGCCGCTGAAGCTAATCAGGACCTCAAGGCATCTTACGCCCGCTTCAACCAGGCCCGTGCCGTTATTGATGTGACTCGCTCCGGTTTTTTTCCCCGCCTGAGCACCTCTTTTCTGCCTGTGGAACAGCGCGATTCTGAAAACCGGCCTGTCGGAGGAAAGCCAGGCCAAACCTATGACACCTTCACGCTGCCCTTTGACATGAGCTATGAGCTTGATCTCTGGGGGCGGGTCCGGCGCACCGTGGAATCCGCCAAGGCCCTAACGCAGGCCAGCGCGGAAGATGTCGAGTCGGTAAGACTTGCTATGCAGGCGGAAGTGGCTGCCAACTACTTTACGATCCGTGCCTTGGATTCAGACAAAACCCTACTCCTATCGAGCATCGAAGTCTTCCGTAAGTCACTCGAACTGGTCCGCAATCGAAGGACGGGCGGCATGGTTTCAGACCTGGACGTGGCCCAGGCAGAGACCGTTCTCAGAAATACGGAAGCTCAATTGCCCGATACTGCGTTACAACGGGCAAAGTTCGAACACGCCCTGGTCGTGCTAACCGGGAAGAATGCATCTCTTTTCCATGTGCCGGAGCGAACGCTCGATATCAAGCCTTTTATCATTCCACCTAACTTGCCCTCCGAATTGCTGGAGAGAAGGCCCGACATCGCCAGCGCCGAGCGCCGTATGGCTGCTGCAAACGCCAACATAGGTGTGGCTACTGCAGCATTTTTCCCGACCATTAAGCTCAGCGGATCGGCCGGATTCCAAACCGGAGATTTGAACGCAAACAGAAATATGAGTGACCTGTTTGTGTTGCCGCCGAGCCTGTTTTGGGCTGTTGGCCCATCTGTAACACTCCCATTGTTCCAGGGAGGACAACTTATCGCCGGTCTTAGCCAAGCAAAGGCTGCTTACGAGGAAACTGTGGCCCGCTACCGCCAAACCGTGCTTGCCGCTTTTGCGGATGTGGAAAATAACCTTGCGGCTGAGCATCTACTGGCTAACCAATATGAAAAGGTGGCGACTGCGTCGAAAGCCGGGGAGAAACAGTTGGAAATTGCCAATAATCGTTACAATGCAGGTCTTGTAACGTATCTTGAAGTAGCGGCAGCCGAAAATATTTCGCTTGGTATCACTCGAACTGCCACACGTCTGCGTGGTCAACAACTGGTAGCGGTCGTGGCCTTGATCAAATCGCTCGGCGGCGGCTGGCAACAAACAAATAAAGATGGTGGAGGATTTTAATGCGGCTCCAGTTCAATGACCCCAAGCTGCCAACTGCGATCCCTGTATCACTGCACTCTTGTCTGGTGGGTCTTGTCTTCTCTCTGCTCATAAGCTGCCTGCCGCTGGGTGCGACCGTTATTATCGGCATTCTGGCGGGCGCTGCTGCTATGGTAAAGTAAGGTATGCTTCTCATGACTTGTCTAACCCTCGGCATTACGGAGGCATTTTTTCTTATGCCCTGTTTGTACACGATATTCGCAAGAGAGAAGGTATTGTATTCAGAAAAATAAACTTTGGAAAGTTGAAGAGGTGCTTCGTAGATAAGATACATGGAAATATGGATGGAAGGTACTAAAAAGATACACAATGTTGTTTATTGTAGTATTTATGAGAGGGACGTATAATGGAGAAATACAGGCTTGCAACGTACACAAAGAAAGGAGAAATCATGAAAAAGTTATTTGTTGTTATTACAGTGTTTTCAATTATAACCCTTGGTTTTACCGCTGAATCTTTTGCTCAAAAGGGCGCCATGAAGTGGCAAGGCAGTGGCGGCTGGGGTCCTGGAACATCGTATAACAGGATGTATGACCCTGCAAAAGCAGAGACACTCTCAGGAACGGTTGGAGCAATCACACAGGTTACACCCATGAAAGGAATGCGCTCAGCAGTGGCACTTACATTGAAAACCGACAAAGAGACCATTTCAGTTCACCTCGGTCCGGATTGGTATATAAGTCGGCTTGATACAAAGATCGAAAAGGGTGACACAATTGAGGTGAAGGGCGCACGAGCAACATTTTTTGGAAAACCTGCCATTATCGCCGGTGAGATAAAGAAAGGCGAAAATATTCTTGTCTTGAGGGACAGCGCTGGCATACCTGTCTGGTCGGGCTGGCGGCGGTAATGTATTCGCAACAAACCCCGCCTTTTGAGCCTGGGCGGGGCTTCTCCCTCTCATCAAGGTTGCAATGAACTTTATTAGAAAGGATAATGTTCCTGAAATCATCAGAGAGATATGGCCAGCCCTGGTTGTATTGCTAAGTACGCTTATCATTTCTTTCTTTGCAGAGCGTATAGGATTTCTTGAAGTAAAGAAAGAGTTGTGGAAAATACTTCTTCGCTTTTTTCGCTTTACCTTCGTTCTGTCCCTTCCCCTCCTCCTTCTCCCATGGGTATCTTCCATGATGCGTGGTGTTTTGCATAGCAGCAACAGACAGTTGATCCAGATTCAGGAAGAGCGGGCAGAAACGGTAGACCCTTTCAATAGTTGGTTTATAAGACCCCTTCAAGGCATTGGACTTCTGATGCTCATAGCCACAAAGTTCTTGATCGTTTTACAAATATATACGGGCGCAACAGCCGATTCTTCTGTCGTTTTGCCACCAACCGTGTTTAGTTTCGGGCGATTTTTTGTTGTTACTTTCCTTACCTTAATTACATCGGTGCTACTCTCTTTTCTCTGGTCTCTGGATGATCTGGGAATCCGCCATATCAATCGAAAAACAGGAGAAATCAGGATGATAGGAAAGTACCTTGGCGTGCTTCTTCCTGTGCTCTTTGGCTTTTATGGCTTTATTAACCTTTTTAAGGTACACGAACTTCAGACAGCCGTCATGTACGTTGCTCAGATGGTTCTGATCCTGTATCCTTCTTTTGTGATCTTTGCCGTACTTCATTATCACTATATCCGGAACCATGAGAAGATGTTGTTAAAAAGGCTGAAAGTAGTGCCACGAGCTATCATAACTGACGAGAGACAATCGACTGTGCCCACGGCTTGAAATAATGTGCATAATATCAATAGCAGAATTTATGGAAAATCGGCGATTAAAGATGTGGAGGTAAAACATGAAAAGAGTGGTATTGGCAAGCTGTTACTGTTGATGAATTTTTCTTCGGTAGCACATTCTGAAGAAAATAATCTGGAACAATGTATTTTGAATTTCAACTATCAAGAGCGAAAGGAAATGAAAATCGACAGCAAGGAACTCATAAAACTCATAAAAAAAGTCCAGTTTATAGACATTCGTTTTAAAGATTAGTTTGAGGCTTGGCAAATGGGGTTTATCGTTAACATTCCTCTCAATGAACTTCCAAAACGCCTCAATAAATTGGATAAAAACAAAATTATTGTAACGGCTTGTCCCCACAAGGATCGAGCTATAAATGCACTGGTCTTTTTGAAAACAAAAAGATTCAAAACAAAATATCTTGAGGATGGCCTTTTAGGTTTCTTGGAATACCTGAGAGGAGAGAATGCAAAAGAACTTCTAAAGTAATTCTAAACAGGGATCAAAAGGGATCCCCCGGTAAGTGCTTCCATTCATCATCCATGTTGTTAGATTTCATAATTTTCTTCACAAAGCCAAAATAATATCCTCTTCCAATCATGGCTACCTTTCTTATGTTATTACAGGATATTGTCCATTTTAGTACCAGAATAAATTAAGAAATACCCCCATGCTCTATGCCTATAAGCAACTCCTCAACTTCCCGGGTCCCCGCATCGGCCTTGAAGCAGTTGAAAAGGAATCGCTCCGCCAAGACCATGCCATGTGCGCTGTTTAGCCATTCCAAAGCATCTGTCTTAATCTCAAATATCCCTTCCGCAAAAGCTATGTGAGCAAAACCATAAAGCCTGTCACTTTCTGAAACTATGAGATAGGCACCTTATTAATGGTAATAAATACGTCCGAACAAATGCACAATGTGCAGATTTGTATTTGAAGTCAAGTATTCCCAAATTATAGGCTGATTTATTTAGTACAGGAAGACTTTATGAAGCGACAGATCAAACCGTTGTGTTAAGAAATCTGTAAACGTAATTGCTTCCCGAGTGCTGCTGCAAAACGCTCCAGGGTTGATAGCTTGATGTCTTCTGCATGGTTGTCGATTCTCGAAATTGCGGTTTTTCGGGTGTTGAGCCTGAGAGCCAGCTCTTCCTGCGTTAAGCCTGCTGACTCACGAGCCTGACGAAGAATTACCCCGATTTTAAACTGTTCATAGCCTTCTTTGTAACCTTCGGCAAATTCCTTATCTATTTTTTTTCTCTGATCAATATATTGCTTAAGATCGCTCATGGTTTCATCCTCCTCTTTAAGAAATCTTTCCTGTATGTCTCTGCCTTTTCTATCTCCTGTTTCGGTGTTTTCTGACTTTTCTTTACCAGTCCGTGTGTAAGAACGACTACGGAGTTACCGAGAAAAAAACAGAATATGCGATATGTGTTTGAACCGGATTGAATTCTGCATTCCCATATCTCTTCAGTACCGACAAGTTTTTTGAAATATGAAGAAGGTACAATATCCAAATCCTCTAACAGACTCAAAACCCATGTTACTTTCTGTGCAGCTTTTGCCGGCAATGAATCAAGAAACTCCTTTATCGGGCAGTTTCCACTAACCGTTGTATAGAATGTAACAACTCTGCTCACAGAATAATGTTAACTTTGATGTTAACCTTTGTCAAGACAGTTTTTCATGTACAATGCAAGCGTAGATGGAGATTTCCTTCTTCATGCTCAGCTATTGTTCTATTCTGGGATCAATTGGCTTTCCGGTTCTGTATGATACGCTTTTCATAGTTGCAACCAATGTTCTAATTCCTTCCTTTTCCATATAGACGTTAAATAAAAAAGAAGCTGTCCTTCTGCTATGCGATAGTGTTTTTCCTTCAACAACAAGTATCGTTCCCGGATCAGGACTTGCGTGGTAGGTAATCGAACAGTCCAGGCCAACAGAAATGTTGTTTTTGTTATTTCCTAATACCGAAAATGCAGCATCAGCAAGAGAATAAATAACTGCACCATGCGGGCAGTTGTACATGTTGAGCATATCATCACGCAACTGCATATGCATTGTAATTGTTTCATCTGTAAGTGTATCAAGGACAATTCCCATGGATTTTGCATAATTGTCTTTGTCGAACTGCTTCCTTACAATATTGAGATGTTCCTGCACGGGTATACTCCCTGATAGTTATTTATCTTTTTACCATCTATGTTTTATGAAAATGAGCTTATCAGTATCAAATTCTAAAGCCCTTTTCCGATCCTATCATGAATCAGGCAAGTAATTTGACAGCTTCCACTCGGTTACAATGCGTATTTTTGATCCACACATCGAAACTCTCCTCTTTCGTTACGTTGTGCAATGTCTCTTCTCCTGATGAGTCCAAAGGTCCGGTTATTTCATCAGCAATATCAAGAGCGCAGCGCTGACGAACCTCAAATACGGTAAATCCTTCGTTGGTTTCTACAGCGGCCAAACCGTTTTGCAGATTAAGAAACCTTACAATCCCCTTCATTTCAAATGTCCTTTACGTTGATTTCTGCCTTTACACCTCTTTTGAGACTAATACTTTGACAACAATTACTCATTTTGTCCTCTTATATTAGTTTCTAACAAATAAATCATCAAGATTTTTATTTTTCTATATACAATTTACAGAAAATTACAAAAAGTTTGACGGATATTTCCTTGTCGGATAATATGTGTACCGTGGTTATAAACCACTGCTACTACACGATATTAATAGGAGGTTTCATGAAAGAGATATATATGTCAAATTATTTGAGGGATACCCTCATAAAGCATAACAGGGCCATAGGGGTTACAGGCCTTGCAGCAGTTGCCGCAGCAGGTGCAGGTATTGCACTTAATATGCCGGCAATAGGTATAGTACCCATGATAGCAGGGGCAATAATAACAAATAACCATTTAAGGAAACGTTCAATCTGTAAAACAGGCATTGAAGGAGAAGATACGTTGAGGACATACCTTAAGAACATCCTCTCCGATGAATATACTGTTCTTTATAATGTCCCCGTAGAACATGGAGACATTGACTGCCTTGTAATAGGGCCAAAAGGTTTATATGCCATAGAGGTAAAGAACCATAAGGGCATAATCACCTATACGAATAATACATGGAGGCAGATTAAAAGGGGAAGGAAGGGCAACTCCTATATCGGTAAGTTAAACAATCCCTCCATGCAGCTTATAGGAAATATCAAATGGCTTAAAGGATACCTTGGAAGATACGATATAAAACCCTGGATCAACGGACTTATAGTCTTCACACATCCGGAGGCAATACTCTCCATAGACAACCTGCCAATCGTAAAAGCCATAAAACTGGAAGACCTAAAAGATGTTTTCCTTGAGAAAGATACCTTGTCCCCCATAATACAGCAATCCACAGAAACCCATCTTCTACAACTCATGGCGGCATAAAACAGACCGGGGGAGAAATCCCCCGGTAACAAACAAATAAGGAGAAACGTTATGGATAAAATCAAGGTCTATAAAATACTGGCAGGCAAGTTCAATGAATCAGAAGCGGAAACAATCATAGACTATGTTGAATCTGCCGGAAGATGCAAAACACCATCGGGAATGGACTTAACAGACAGAGTTCAAAAACTGGAAATGGATCTGAAACTGCAATACCACAAGCTCGATAAGAAAATAATAATGGGTCTTATTATTGTAATGGGGATTACCCTGATCCTTATCAAGTCCTTGGCTCAAGCGGTACTGAAATAGATGATATCCCAACAGGGGGATATTACATACCCTGTTGGGAGTCGAAAAAATATATTTAAGGAGAATTATGAATTTCAAAATAGACTTTTACAATCAATACACCTTCTGGTGTCTGGCTATTATAGCTGTAGCATTGCTTTACTGGACATGCGTGTTTATTGAAAGAATCTTTTATAACAACAAGGCAAAGAAATGGAGGAACGCCTATCCTACACTGGAAGAGTATCTGTCAATATACCCTTACTGCAAAACAGACATGGGTGTGAAATGCTTTAACTGCGATTCCTTCCAAAGACGTTTTTTCTGGTGGGACAGATCAGGGAAAGGACGAAGGGTGTTTTATTGTCAGCACTGCGGGAAACATTTATATAGGGGTGAAGGATGATAATCCGTATGGAGTAGGTAAATGACAAATTCGGTTTATCTGACGTAATAAACGACCGTTTTAATAGGGCAGTTTTTGACTATGAAAGTGAGATTAATCTTTTGAATTACTGAACAACGAAACTATCAAAGAAAGGTTTATATAGACAATGAAAATTATAGCGTATCTCAGGGTCTCTACAAATACCCAGGATCTCAACAATCAGAAATTTGAGATACTAAATTATACAAACAAAAACAACCTTAAAGTCGATGAATTCATCGATGTAGAGGCATCCAGCAGGAAGGACTCCAATACAAGGCGTATTACTGAACTTATGTCCAAAGTAAAAGATGGTGATATGATTATAACCGCTGAACTCTCAAGATTGGGCAGAAGCATTGTTGAGGTGATAAATATCGTGAATGAATTGATAACAAGAAACATCCGTCTCGTTGTCATCAAACAGTCTCTTGATATAAAAGGAAGCCATGACATGCAGTCAAAGATTCTCATCACCCTGTTTTCCTTATTAGCCGAACTGGAAAGAGACCTCATATCAGAGAGGACAAAATCCGCCCTTCATGCGGCGAAAATAAGCGGAAAGGTACTTGGTAGGCCAAAGGGCAGCATATCTAAAAGTAAGCTTGACGGTAAAGAGGATGAGATACGGATACTCTTACAGAAGAAGATAAGTAAATCAGCCATAGCAAGGATACTGGATACAAGCAGAACAAACCTCACCGGTTTTATGAGAAAGAGAAAATTCGTATAGAGTTGCCATATAGAATATATAAAATGGGATGCCCGCAATGTAAGGTGCTCTATTCATATCGGAGGGAATCGGGATAATCGGACTAAAAATATATTGCAATCTTTGATATAGACGGAAAACTGATAAAGTTCAAATCACCATCGGATGCAATAATCAATGAAGGTAATGGGTGTTGTCATAACATTAACCCTTTTTTGGTTTTTGTACTTTCCCTTGCCATGGTTCTCCCTGAATCAGAGGAGCTAAGCGATTCATAAAAAAATCCGCTGCTTTATGCAAATCGTAGCCGGTATCGGCAATAAGCAGTAGCTTTATATCTTCAACAAAATTTGGGTCGTTGAGCTTCTCAAGAAGATTTTGTTCAAACTCTGCACGGGATACCTTATGGCCTTCATGCTCCATGTACTGCAGGAAACATTTGATCACCTGATCCGGTTGAGCATTCGTTGTTGTAAATGCCATCCACAGGTCAAAGAGGTCACGGCCTTTTTTACGCTGATACAGTGCCCTTAATTTTGTACCCAGAAGTTCGTTGAGGTGGTAGGTTAATATGGATGCCCTGCCGGAAAACCAACGCGATTTTACTTCAAAGTTATGTTTGTTGAATCCAAGAACAGAAAAGTGCTCACGGGAATTAATCTCTACTTTTAGTCTCAGGGGCAATCCATCTTCGGATTCCATACGGTATGTCAGCGTAACACGCCCTTCGGACTGCTTCCGCTTCGGACTACCAAGCCAGGAATTGAGTTTCTCCTGCACGGCGTCCATTACAGGACCAATGGGTCCGGGATGTGTCTGGACAAGGTCGATGTCCTCAGAATAGCGAACCGGTGGTACATACAGCTTAAAAAGGGCAGTCCCTCCGCGGAATGCTACGCTCTCTGATAAAGAAGGATGACCAAATATCTCCACTAATGCCCTGCTGATGATCAGGTCCTGTTCAATCTGGTAGCTCTGGGGCCAGGGGGCAAACTTCTTCCACTCAGATATAAAATCCTGGGGTATCAAACTTCTGCCTCCACGCTGGCATTTACCAGTATGTTCCAGCGCTTCAGAGGACTGGTTCCATGAAAAGGCTGTGATGGAACAAGCGGGGTTGGTACCGGTTTCTTGAAAGCCACATATTTCGCCAGTTCCTCTGCCTTGTCCTGTGCCCCTACCAGATCGAGGAGATAACCAAGCCGTTGAGCCCATGCTATAGGCGAATGTCCTGCAATATTGGCAAGGATGGTCCCGTCAATCTTTTCATGAAGTTCAGACAGGATGGTTGCTACATTATCCAATCCTGCTGCATGGTGAGGATACCCTACCAGATCAAAGGCAGTTGCTGCCGGCGTTGATATTTTCAAATATCCTCGTGGGGTCTTGACATCTTCGATGGGTATTCTCTCCATATTTTTTCTGGCAACAAATTCTACCCTGACTTTTCCACACACAATCCCGGGTCTGTTCCTGGCTACTATAACCTGGAAAACTTGCGGGTGGTGGTGCGCAGTTCCGTGATACTCGGCAGCACTGAGGAGCCCTGCATAATACTTTTCACCCAGATGCTCCATAAGGGAGGGGATGAAGTGGCTTGCAGGTAAACATCCATTGTCCCTGAACTCAGGAGATAAAATCACGTAAAAACCCTTGTAAGGCATGGCGAGTTCACCATTTTGCCGCAAACGGCGGAGTGCTGCACGAGCGGCAACATCAGTTGAACCAAGAGCATCAACAGCTTCCTTGGCACTAAAGCAGTATCGTCCCCTTGCCATGAGCTCAGATATGAATTTAATTGCGGACATGCATCCCTCTATCAATGAATTACTATACTTAAGTAACACTAATCGTTACTTTAGTCAAGTGATTAGTGTATTAGGTTATTCAGGTTACTGCTTAACTTCTTCCTTCAGCACCCTGATATTGTAGTAGAAATCTGAATTAATATACATAGCCTTCCTTAAGGTAGATGGGGTCCTTAGCCTCTATCTCAAAATCAACTCTGGACAAAGCTTTAGAAACTGCGAGGGCGGATATTAAGCTATCGAGAGCGTCGCCTTCTGTATCCACGAGAATGGAATCAAGCACTTGTTTAGATGAAATCTCCAACAATCCCCTTGCCGTGAGTTCTTCAACAATACGCAACCTTGCATTACGTTTTTCAGCACCTTTTCCCTTGTATGGGCGGCGGTAAAGCCCTTCTCTTTGTAGGGTACTGGCAGGGCAAATTTCCATTACCCAGGTTTTGTCGGGCATCGGAGCCTGCATGGGCAATACACAAACTGATTTATGGGCCACAAGAGGGTGAAGAACATCTCTAATCCCATAATATGTTTGACGATAAAGCCATAGATTGTACGGCGAAAAAGGAGTCTCTGCTTCACGGTCCGTTTGCCTCTTAATCTCCCTATCGGAAGCTCCATCTTTGCAATGCTGTTTGAAATCCTCCGGTGTCTTAAAATTTGAGGGGAAGTTCGAGAGAAAGTGTTCCCAGCTGTGCTGTCGCATCAAGTTTATGGGAATACCAAAGGGGAAATCGAACCCTACCGCTAAGGCATTTTGATTTTCAATCCATTCTACAAGAGCCCTTAGACAGATGTCGCGAGAGCGTGATGACGCGGGCAGATCTGCAGCTCGAAAACACTTAGTGACAAAACACTTTTTTCCATCTGTAGCACCAATTGAAATCCATATTTTCTTGCCGGCATTTCTTGCCCCACTGAAATCTATTCCCACGATTCTTTTCTTCATCATTGGAATACTCTAATAATTGTTTGTGGCATAACGTGTATTTACACTCAACATCATTCTATCTCTTGTTCAGTAGAATCCTTTGCTGGCAATGCTGTCTGACTTTTATCAACATCCTGTTCAATAATTCGTTTCTTCAATTCTCTACTTAAAGCCTTACATCTTTTTAAAAAAAATGTTTCATAATCATCATCAAGAACGCCATATTTTTCTAAATTAATCAGGTGTGATTTCATAGTGGATGCAAGTTGTCGATTCTCTTTGCTAAATTTCTTCATGTATTTCGAGGGAGCCTGTGCCTTAATCTCTCGCTTATTCAGATCTTCGTCAACAATCGTTATGTTGGCTATGTGGTTAATACGCGTATCCTCTAAATCCCGCTTTTTCAAGTATGCCTTTGGAAAGAAATGATGGTAGTTCTTGCTGTTGGCCTGCTTCAGCCAATCGTTGCTGATCCTAACATCAGAGTTGTCGTTGAATGACTTGGGTTGCTGAGAAGTCAGGACACATAACAATGCCTTTATGTATGCCCGACTCACTGAAAACCATCCATTCTTTTCCACGAATTCCGGTGACGTATCGATGGCCCACTCATATTTAGGCAATTTCCCCATGAGAATTTTGTCTATCTTGAGAATATCTTGTGCGAGACGGCTTTCTACGCTCTGAGAATACCTACCTCCGAGAGCCACACGCCAGAAGAAATCCTGAAGATATGATTTAACAGCGCCGGTGGGTTTATGCTTCGCTTTATAGAAATAATATGCGAAGGGGACAATCATATTTGGATAAGGGATCAGATTCGAGACTGGGATACGGTAAGAATCTCTTAAATAATCAGTTGCACTCTTGATTGCCTCGATCGCTGCAGGCCAAATATCGATAACCTTTTTTCGCGGAAGTTTCAGAATGTCTTTTTTTCTACATTCTTTTACTAAAAGCATTGATATTGTTTGAAGCACCACTGATTCTGGCAAAGTTCCATAATTGCTCCCATCAAGCTCTGTAATCAGTTCATCGTATTTCTCAGCCAGATCAAAAGCACGTTTCTGATCGAAGGTTTTTGCTACCATAACCTCAAAGACCGATAGTGGCTTGCCTCCTACGTTCAATCGGGTAAAGATCTCGGTAGCGACATCAATAGGCACCTCTTTGACGAGAACTGTGGCAAACTGGTAGGCATTGATACGGTCTTTATATTCCTGAATCCTGTCTTGTAATGGCTCAGAGTATGAATTGAGAAGCTTAATTTTTCCGTAAAGCAAATCGCGAAGCTTGATTGTACAGTCGCCGTCGTTGTCAGGTAGAACAGTTAGAACTATTTGTTCATCTTCTTTTGCCTTAAGGTCAAGATAGAACTCTGAATAATCGTCCTCGTGGTCTTCGCGCTGTATTTGGAGACCTTTCAAGCTTGCAAACAGGGTCGTAAGGCGCTGCTGTCCATCAATCACGTATTGAATAAAGTCTCCCTTGGGGGTTGGAGGAAGCTTAAGCCCTCCCAGATCACGCAACACTCTCAGTTCCTCTTTCGTCTTCCAGAATATGAAAGTCCCTATTGGATAGCCCTTGACAACGCTGTCCAATAGCTTGGCTGATTTCTCTTTGCTCCACACAAAGTCGCGCTGAAACTGGGGAATCTTGATACTGCCGGTCTCTATTGAGCTCATTATGGACGAGAATGTCAGCGATTGTGGTTCTGGTAAGTTCATAGTATCAGTTCCTCCTTAGTCTTTTCTCTCGGGATTGGTCTCCCATTACCACCTTTCCGTTCCCTCCCCACCGCCTTAAATGGTCGTTATTTATAGGCATGCATCTGTCAGCCCCGTATTTTAGTTCTATCCAAGGATACAATGGAGTCGACTGAGGTAACTTCAAAGTCTATCACTCCTGATCCGTCCCGCAACACGTATGCAGTGTAAGGCTCTCCTCGTCCGTATCTATCAAAACGTCCAACACGTTGATCGAGAGCCCTAGGATCCGATGGTAGGTCATAGTGAATAACGTGGGTAACCTGTTCCAATGTGGTACCCTCTAGCCCTGCATTGGTTCCGATCAGCAATCCGCCTTGCTCCAGAAACTGACTGATAGCGGCCTGCCGATCTGCCAGCCTGCTAACCCCTGTTGCCTTAAAAAGGTTTATTCCCAGGTCATCAGTTGCAGAGTGCAGGTACAACACCGTATCAGCGTAAGTAGAAAAAATACAGATTTTTGGCATTCGGTCGGTTCGGGAATCCACAATCAACCGTATCAGCCTTTTTGTTGCCTTCAGTTTCTCATCCGAAGTAACCTTATCAAGTGCTTCTAGAAGCTGCTCCACGACCAGCAGCCCACTTGTCCTTTCTGTCGTCCACTCATCCAAGTCTGGCGGAGTGGACAGATCAACCTCGTCAAGGTCAGAGTCTGATTCAGGCTGGTCGATATCGCTATCGATCGAAGCAGTCTCAGAAAAACCGATTTGCGACTCAAATCTCAGCTTAAGGCGCTGCAAGCTTTGTTCAATAGCAAAAAGACTGGAAGCTGCACGGTAGTTAAGGAGGCGCGAGAAGAATGGTTCCAGATTGCTCGGCACCCCAACTGCAAGCGCCGGGATCATTTTCAAGAATTCTGACAGGAATTTTATCTCATCAGCACCCCGTGTGAACGAAACCACTTCCAGATCAACCATCGGTAGGTTGATGGGAAGTCCATCCCAGTCCTCCAATACCACATGCCAGTTTGTGAACACGAGAGGCTTCGGGAACCGAGTAAGTTGGCCAGGCGAGGAATGTATCCAAGTCTCCAGAGCTGGGAGCGATGTGGGTGTTAGCAATAACAGCCGGCGGACTACCCTCTCAGCCACTAGCTGATCGAGAAGTGCCCCGCGTCGTGGAGAAGCCATGCGGTGAGCCTCATCAACTATCACCAGATCCCAGGTTACCGCCGATAGACCGCTTACAAAATCGCCCTGCTTTGCTAGGTCTTGGCTGAGAACGAATATGCCCCTAGTATCCCAGGGGGATTGCCCGATAGGTACTACTGCCTCCATTTCGCGAAAGACCTGTCTGTTAACTAGAAGGACGGGAAGCTGAGTTTGGATATCATTAATTCTTAAGCGCCAAAGTTCACACAATGACGCTGGCGAAAGAACTAGAATTCGTTCAGATCCTCGTTCCGTCAGTTCCGAGATAATTGTAACGCAGGAATGCATCTTGCCTGCACCAGGAGAACCCGAAAGCAGCTGAAAAGGCGCGGACTCATCCTCCAGGAACGATGCAACAAATTTAGCCTGCCAAGATCGGAGACCACGAGCCCGAAGGGAAGAAAGAATCGTTTGGTTGCTCATACAACACCCCCTTTGGCCCGAGCTTCGGCGGCCATAGCTCTTGTTAACATCCACTCTCTTTGCATGACAAGGTTCTCGTAGTCCTCTACTTTGATCTCACGAAGATGGAACACAGTGTTTCTCAGGTCGTTTATTATCTCCAGCTTAACTCGTGTCCGTTCTCGGGTTCCCCTGAAGATTGCTTCAAAAAATTGCCAATATCGACCATCCCCTATAATCTGTACATAATCGTGGAAGGTCATATCCTCAAGATTCGTGGGAAGTCTTTCCGGAACATAACATTTGGACAGAGAGGTCTTGGCACATTCCGCCAGTTTGTCTTCGCTGACAGCCAACCGAATTAGTGCACGAAGGGCGAGTTCGATCTCAGCGATTAGCACGAAAGGACTGGCCACCCGGTACAAATAACGCAAGACATCCATGGGAGTTACAATACCTTGGAGTCGGAAAGCCTCCCCCACCAAGACAACATCCTGTCTATCCAAGGCATCGAACCAAGACTGGAATTCGTCCGTGACTCTAGCAAACTCTGCCTTCTCCAAACACTCTTCCACGGTCAAATCCCCCAGATCAACTTTCGAATTTCGCTCAGAGGCGCTGATTGCCAGAACGGTTTCGGAAAATAATCGATATGAGAATACTCCGAGCACTTCGGTTCCAACTACGACTGGAAGCTGAGAGTACCCATGCTGTTTCATTATCGCTAGGGCTTTCACGGCTAACGTCTCGCCTGGAATGGTGAGCACCCGTTGGCTGTCGGGTAACACACGGTTGATTCGGTGGAATAATTCTGTGATCGATCCAGTTGTACCTTCCGACGACGGAAGCACATGTAGTTCAGGGGAATTCATCCTTAAACCTCCTTCACCGATAGCTGATGTTCCATGATTGCTATTTTAAATCAAAGGGCCGCCAGCAGATCGTCCATCGAGTGCATTTGCATAAACTCTTCCTTGGCTTTAGCGCCGTCTTTTCAATCTCCTGGGGCGAATCCGCCCGTCATCAGCCAGTCACCGTTGGTTTGCTTCATATAGAGTTGTCCTTTTCCCCACCCAATACCTTCACCCTTCTCTGCGAAGCATTCTGGACACATATTGGCCCACATAAGCTCCCCTCTAAGACGGCCATCGACGAAGAAATGATTCTCGTCCAACTGGCATCCACATTCATCGCAGGATTCGGGTGGATCAGGATGGTGCTCTCCGTGCATTTTAGCTTGTTTCATGTCAGAAAGTGCCGCTAAGGCCTGCTCTGCAGCAGAGAAAGGCTCCGCCGCGTTGTCCGTGACATCCGGTTCTTCCTCCGATTCATCCACCTCATTTGTTTCCCAGCCTTCAAGGGATGGGTCATCAACACTCAGTTCATAGCCGCCTGAATCTAAATCCATGGCGTCTACCTCGTTCTCGAACGTATCAGCATCATCAACAATCGATAGGCCGTACAAATAATCTGATAGCTCTGGCTCGGAGCAAGGAACCACCTCCCAGGTCATGGCGGTAAAAGAATCGCCACCGGTCTGGGGGCGGTAGAAATGTCCAGCCGAAGAGACCCTGATTACGCCCTCATCGTTGAGTTCGATAGTCCAAAAGTGATAAATCTCGTGATCCCCATATTTTCTCAGAGGTCCCGTCAGATTGAGACGGATATCTTCGTCACGGGTGACCTTTGGCAATCTTTGAAATACCTTGAAGAGCTTACCAACGACGACGATTTTTTCTGGCTTATCAACCAGTGGCGATGCTGCGATCTTCCAAAGCAAAACAAGTACTGCGGAGACAATGTTATCCTGTTCTGCGTCGAAATCGTAAGCGTCGTCCGCTCCATCGTCAGATTCGTGCCCCTCGGCGAATCTGTCTATAGCTTCTTGAACCGCTGTCTTGATTTCGATAAGTGAATCAGTGTCATTATCATCCTCGAATGCTGCTATAATCTCCCTCGCTATTTCGATAGGAGGCTTTTTGTGAGGGAGGTCCTTCCATTGGCGGGAAGGCCAGTCATAGTACATCCTCGACAAGTCATAGGAGTAAGGTTTTTCGAGGTCTGCCAGAAGCCTCTTGAGTATGTGAGGATCGCACCCAGCGGCAACCAACGACCCCAGAAATAAGAACTCGGCTTGCATAGCTTCATTATCTATCTGGGTTTTCTCGGGATCGAAGCTCAGCCATTTGTCATCGTACAGCTTTTTTGCGGCCCACCAGTCCAGGCCTATCGACTCTGCAAACTGTCGGGAGTCGATGGCAAATAGGAACGGTTGACTGTAATTGAGTTTACGAGGCATCGTTCTCTTCTTTCAGTAGGTGGATATGGGGTGGCCAGTTTTCGTTCATAACAGGCTGCCTTGGGGATCGGCCTTTGTAAGCAAGGTTTCCTGGATAGGTTTTTTACGGCGTAGATTTTCCCACTTCTTAGAAAAATCCTTGTCGAGGAGTTCCTTATATGCAAGTACAGAGGCATCTTCTTTCTGAATGTTTTTCAGGGTCAAAAACCGGCTGAGTATCTTTCTTGAAACCAGAGGAAGCGGGATGCTGGAGTCAATTCCCGTGGTCTTGTTCCGACAATCAGCACACAGGATAGCGGCATAATGTTCGTCGCCTCCCACGTAAACCAGGTTAAGATCATAGGGTGACGTACAGCTTGAGCAGACGGGCATGGCGCTCTCAGGCACAGGATCATTCTTGAAATCGAGCTCGCCCTGTCCGGAGTGTACGGATGGCGCGGCCTCATCCGTCCCGGAGTGGCCGGTAAAAATGTCTCCTGACTGGTAGAGGTCCAGCAATACGAATCTGTTGAACTTATCGCCCGGGTTGATCCCCGCCTTGCGGAGTTTTTCTGCTCCTTCGGGGCTGAGCTGATAGGTTACAACACTCCCTTTGATACTCGTGATTACATAAAATCCATCGCGGTCAAGATACTTTCGAAGAACCGGCATTACTACCTCCCCTCATCGCTGATGTATCTCTAATTTATGGGCCTGCATTGTATTATATGTTTCAATTACCTCTTTAAACGCACACTTGTTTATTAATCCATTATTAATCCCTTGCTTCTCTCTGGATTAATAATAATAATATTAATAATATATCGTTATGCTATTACTAGTAGGCCTCGTATTGTGCCTGCGGCACATTTTATTAATCCTTTTCCTTATTTTCTAAAGCCACCCAAACAGGGGATTTTTTCGATCCAATATTTCTTATAAGCTTATTCCGTTTTGCCATCACCTTTGATAGCAATCTATTAATCTTACTTGTTTTTTGTTCCTCAACAAGTATGGCTGGAAGTTTGTCCATGAGAATATCGTTTATCTCTTTTCGTGTGGCTTTCTTGTTTTTCTTAATAAACGCCATGACCAACTCTTGGTAGTGCTGGTCATCAACGCCCCGGTATTTCAGGTACTCTGCTTTTTTATCGATCGCAGAAGCTACACTCCAGGACACGTAAATATTCGGAGACCTGCCCTCAACCAGACCTTGTTTGCGCAGATATTGATATTCATATTTTGTCAACAAGGTCTTTTTCTGAACTTTATCAAGTAGAATTACAGTATATAGATCCAAGTCAGTTTTCTTTATTAATAAACGGGTATAATTTTCGTCAAATATTTTTCCGGAAATTCTTACCTCTACTCTATTGGGATCATTTAAATTATAGTCCGGCAT
>JAPLKC010000073.1 GCA_026388255.1 Pseudomonadota bacterium
CCCTTCTGCTGCTGTGGTAGCGCATTGCACTGTGTAGCCCTTTTCAGTGAGGAACATGTCCAGGGATTCAAGCAAAGAATGTTCATCGTCTATGATAAGTATTTTTTTTCTCTTCAATTTATCTCCCTGAAGGGCACTGTAAAAGAAAAACGTATGCCCTGCGGTTTTCTTAAAGTCACCTTTTCTGCCCCGCCATGTGCCTCTATTATTTTTTTCACATTCGAAAGACCGAGACCGGTCCCCTTCTTTTTGTTGCTGAAAAATGGGTCAAAAATATACGGGAGATCCGATGTGCTTATCCCAGGCCCGTTATCGGAGATTTCGATCTTTATTGCCTTGTTGTTTCTCAGTGTCTGTTTTGTCACAACCTCTATCCTGCCCCTATCCGGTAATACCTCAACAGAGTTTAGCAATATATTGATGATTGCCTGTTCCATTTTTTCATGATCCACTGAGACGAGAGGGATCTTTTTCGAATACCTTTTTACGACAGCTATGTTTTTTTCCCTGATTTTTACCTCCATCATTTCAAGACAGGAGTCAATGACTTCGTTTATTGAGGCAGGTTCAAGATTCAACCGAACCGGTCTTGCAAAATCGAGCATCTCATTGAGAATCCCTTCAAGTCTTGATATCTCATTGGCTATTATTTCCATACGTCTTTTATCATTACCGTTAAATTCCGTGTTTTTAAGAATTATCTGGATATTCATCTTTACCGATGAAAGGGGATTCCTTATCTCATGGGCAAGCGAAGTGGTGAGTTTTCCGATATGGGCAAGGCGTTCCGATTCACGTATCCTTTTTTCTGTTTCCATTCGTTCGGTAATATCCCGGCAGATGCCCGCAACAGCATATTCACCCTGATAAAGAATGCGCTTTACCTTGTTTTCCGTCGACAGGCTGCTTCCGTCCTTATGACGTCTGAAATAGATATACATCTCTTCCGAATCTTCGCCTAACATTCTCCTTTCGTACAACCGCCGCACCACAGGCAATGATTTCGGCGTTACCAGTTCAGTATAAGACTTTCCTATCATCTCATGAGGTGCAATACCGTGCAGATCGCAATAAGCCTGATTTGCAAACACTATTTTTCCATTTTGATTTACAAAATACCCGTCGTTTATGTCTTCAACAAGGACACGGTATTTTGATTCGGACTCGGCAAGCTCCTTTGTCCTCTTCTCCACCTCTCCTTCAAGGTTCTGTGCGTAATCCTTTATCTGCCTCTCATGCAAAGATTGATAATAGTCGCTGAACTTTGTTATGGTATAAAACAGACATGTGTTTAGTCTCTGCAGAACATCCTGCAGTATAGGTCCTTTCAATTCCTTTACAAGTACGGGAAGCAGACCTGTCCTGAAAAGCTCGTAGGCGTTCTGGACCTCAGACAGGGAAAAACTGCCTTGTAGGCGGATATTGGTGATCCACTGGATATGACAATCTATCATGGAAAAATCATTGCATGTCAATACTGCACAGGATGCATCGTAGGCTGCGGATACGCTGATAAACAGTTCCTCAAGTGGCCGCTCCCTGTAGCGTTTGCTGGCGCATGTATGCAGGAAATTTACCCATTCCTCAATGATGTTTTCCCTGTGTCTTTGAAGGATTTCTACAAGATCCACGGTGGAAATTGTATCCTTATAAGAGTTATTGGTCAAGAAGTATATATTTATATGGATCAGATGGCTTGGCAGGTAGATCGAAAAGCCATATTAGATAAGGCTTTTCAATATCTTATACGACTTGAATTCGACATCAAGATGAAAAGAGATAAAACTCTCCATGATCTCACGAACTTCCTTTTCAAAGCGCTTCGTTTCCTCCGGGATGTATGCATCTGAAGGCCCCTTGCTATCGTGAACCTCAAACACCGAACCGTTATGGTTGTTGCCGATGGAGACAAGCCTCGGAATAGTGCCCCCTGAATAGGTCCTGTGCGGGATAGCCCTTGAGCAGGCAGGGCAGAGGACGCCCCCCCTTTCGCTTGAAAAATGGATTTTATGTTCATCCGGAATAACCTTGCCGCAATAGACGCAGCCGATAAAATTAGGTATATAACCCAATATTTCCAGCATTTTAAGCTCATGGTGAAGAATGTCTGCATAGGAAAATTCACTGTGCTTCAGCTTTCCCAGGATATCTTTCAAATTATAAAAAAGGTCGGTGTTTCTCTCCCGTTCCTTAGTAAGCCTATCAGTAAACTCCACAAAAAAGGCGGCAGTAGATACCTTTTTGAGGCTTGTTTCCATACCGCTGCCGGTATCTATGATATCGGCATTATCAATCCTTACCATCCCCCTGGCCTGTTTTTCAAAATACTCAACCCTTATATGATTGAACGGCTCAAGGGTATTCATGAAGCGCTTCTGACTTTTACCGGCCCCTTTTGCAATTGCAGAAATCTTCCCGGATAACAGGGTAAATAGCCGCAGGATCTTATCCGACTCCCCGTATGCCCTCTTTGAAAGAATTATTGCCTCGTCTTTGTGCAGTCCCATCGTAAAATCGGGGTCAGCCCTTGACTTTGACGGAACAGACGCCGTCAAGGATCAAAGGGCAGACCCCTTCCCCTTCCCTCATTTGCTTTTCCCGATAGAATTCATCGCTCTATAATTTCTTTTTGCTTGTCAGGTTTAAACATGAACCTCGTATCCTCTATGGACTGATTTACCTTTATGGATATAAACTCGATTGTGTTAATATTCCCTGTAAATTCGTGCAACTCTATTTTTCTAACCATGTTTTGCCTGTCTATCCAGACCTTTGCCAGCCTTATTGTACTGTCTTTTTTAGGGAGTAGTTCAAGCGCTTCCGTATCCCCTGCTTTTTCACGTTGTTTCAGGTTAAAAAGTTCATCCAATTTGGATATGTCTTCTATAAGGTCCAGAAATGTACCGTCTGTCCTATCTTTGTTTACCTTGTTTTTCTGCACAAAAGGTTTTTCATCTTCCCCTTGCCAGATATACTTCCCGTCATAGAGAAAGTACTTTCCTTTCGGCGACGCATACTGCCAGAGGAAACCCTTACGTCTCTTGTAAAGGAAGCTCCCGTCAAACACCCTTTCCTTCTTCAGACTCGAAATGACGATTTTCTGGTGGAATTGCGCAGTCAGGGTATTTATCTCTGTATATGTCTTTTCAATTGAATCAAAGGGGGAAGTATGCTTCACATCAGTTTTAACTTCGTTTCTACCTTGCGTAATCGGAACTTGAGGTGTTTCCCCTGAAACACCTGTCACAAAAGTGCATAAACAAAGTATTGTAAACATCAAAAAAATAAAATCACACTCAAAGAGCCTCTTTTTCATATTATGCCTGGTGGTTTATTTTCACTGTTTCCTAAAAACTTCTCTTGGTTTAACCCCGTCAGAAGGACCGACAACACCATCCCTCTCCATCCTCTCCACAATCCGGGCAGCCCTGTTGTACCCGATCCTGAACCTCCTCTGAACCATGCTTATGGATGCCTCCCCTTTATCTACAACAAACTCCACTGCTTCTTTGTATTTCTCGTCATCTATTTCGTCATCATCTGCCTTTTCTTCCTTTTCCTCCAGTATCTCATTCTGATATAAAGGCGTTGACTGTTCTTTCAGAAACCCTACTATCCTCTTTATCTCACCTTCCGACACGAAGGGACCGTGAATTCGCTGAAGTTTGCTGAGCCCCGGGCTCATAAAGAGCATATCTCCATATCCAAGCAAGCTTTCAGCGCCGTTTGCATCGAGGATAGTCCTTGAATCCACCTTTGATGATACCTGGCATGATATACGGGCCGGGAAATTTGCCTTGATAATACCTGTCAGTACATCTACCGATGGCCGTTGTGTAGCAAGGATCAGATGGATACCCGATGCCCTGGCCATCTGCGCAAGCCTTGCTATATATTCTTCTACTTCCCGCGTAGAAACCATCATCAAATCGGCAAGCTCGTCTATGACAACTACAATATAGGGCAGCACATCCTGTCCCTGCTCCCGCTCCAGTTTCGCCGTTTTTTGATTATACTTCTCTATGCTCCGTACACCCATTTCCGCCATCATCGTGTACCTTCTCTCCATCTCGTCTATGAGCCACCGCAATGCCGTCTTTGCATTTTTAGGGTTCGTAACGACAGGAAGAAGGAGGTGTGGTATGCCGTCATAAAAGGAAAGTTCAAGCATCTTCAGATCAATCATGAGAAACCTTACATTGACCGGGGTAGCCTTGTAAAGAATGCTGCATATCATGCTGTTAAGTGATACGCTTTTACCGGAGCCGGTGGAGCCGGCAACAAGGAGATGGGGCATCTTGGTCAGTTCTGCCACATAGGGCTCGCCCGATATTGTCTTTCCCAGCGCAAGGGTCAGATAAGACTGAGATGAACCGAACAGTTCGGATTCGACAATCTCCCTGAAGTATACCGTCTGCCGTATTTTATTCGGTATTTCTATACCTACAACAGCCTTCCCCGGAATCGGCGCTATAATCCTTATTGACACAGCACTTAGAGCCATTGCCAGATCATCGGCAAGATTCGAAATTCTGCTTACCTTTATACCAGGGGCAGGCTCAAATTCGTACATTGTTATTACCGGGCCCGGCTTTACCTCTGAGACCTTTCCGTTAATCCCGTAGTCTTTCAATTTTTTCTCAAGAATGCTTGCATTGAGCTGTATACTTTCTTTGTCAATTTTTACTTCTTTTTTCTCTATGGTATCGAGAAGAGAAACAGGTGGAAGCTTATAGGGACCGATATCTTTAAAAAACTCAAAAGACTCCTGAACTGCCTTTTTCTCTGCCTTCGGCTCCGGATGCTTTTCCTCCGCTACTTTAATCTCTTTCCTGTGCTCTACTGATTTTCTCCTTGCAATACGCATTTCAAGGAGGGAAAGCATCGGCGCCTGAACAATCAGAAAAATTGAAATCAAAAAAAGGATGGCAGAGATAAGGTAACTGCCGAAATAACTAAAGAGATTTACCAGGGTTTTCTCAAGCAGAAGGCCAAGAAAACCGGAAAAGGGAATGACAACCCCCTTAATCTGCAGCCTTCCTACCATGAGCTGTAAAATGACCGACATTGACAGAAACAGGAGCACAAGCCCTGATGAAAGCACGAGGATGTGAGGCGGGTCCTTTTTCCTCAGGTAGAACACAGAAAACAGGAGTGTTATTGCCGGCAGGAGATAGCTTAGCATCCCGAACAACTGGATAAGGATGTCTGTAATATAAGAGCCGACCTTTCCACAAAGGTTTTTTGCAGCACCTTCTGCAAGGGTGTTAAAAGAGGGGTCAAGGGGGTAGTATGAAAGCAGGCTGACAAGCAAAAATATAAACACGCCGAGAAGCCCGATGCCTAATATTTCCTTTTTAAACTCTCCAGACATATTCTATCCTGCCCTGAATTTTGCTCCCCCTGTCATGTGCCATGGGTTTGCCCGTGGGAATCTATCAATATGCCTCCAGTATCTGCCATCAGCCTTTCAATAGATGCCCTTACTTCATCCATGACCCTTGCCTTCTCCGAGGCTTTATCCCCGATGATAAGTATCGGTTTACCTATATTAACATATATTACCCCTTTTTCCTTCGGCATAAGGCTACCCTTTGGCTGCAACATGCTCGTCCCGCTAATTCCTATCGGGATTACAGGAACACCGGCGCGGACAGCAAGGGAAAACACCCCCTTTTTAAAGGGAAGAAGCTTCCCGTCCTTGCTTCGGGTACCTTCGGGGAATACGATAATGTTCATACCTTTGCTGATTTTTAGTGCTGCATCATTTATTGCCCTTAGCCCTTCCCGTGGATTTTCCCTGTCGAGACTGACGTAGCTGGCCCTTTTCATGATCCATCCCACAAAAGGAATGGAGAAGAGTTGTCTCTTTGCAACCCACTTAAACATAAAAGGAAGCGCAATGTAGAGCACAAATATGTCAAGGGCACTCTGATGATTACACATAATTATATAAGGTGGCTTCAACAGATTTTCCCTTCCTTTTGACAAAACCTTGATGCCGCACACCTTCAGATGGAGAAAAGCCCAAAAATGTGAAAGTTTATGAATTACCAAGCCTTTGTTGTAAAAAAGAGAACCTGTAAGGGCAATTATTGAGAGAAAAATAGTGGAAAATACGAGGCTTATGGCAGCAACGATTCTTCTCATAATTTTATGGCCTTCTCAAGATTATCGATAATTTTTACGGTTTCCGCTTTGATCTGCGCGTCTATATCGTAAGGAGATATGCCCTGCTTATCAGCCTCCAGCACCTTCCCGTTATATCCCAGACAACCGATAAGCGACAAACCATCGAGGTTCTCCTTGATCAGTTCCAGGTCGGCATCGTTCATCACCTTATTTCCAACAGTAAATATATTTCTTATCCCAAGATCAGCGGCAAGTTTTTTTGTCTGATGTGCTGTTTGAAAACTCCTCTTACCCGGTTCCACAACAACGATCAGCGCATCAATATAAGCCGTAGAACCCCTGCCCAAATGCTCGAGTCCTGCTTCCATATCCACAATCACGTATTCATCCCGCTCGATCAGCACATAGGAGAGCAAGCTCTTTAAAAGTATGTTTTCTGCGCAAAAACACCCGCCGCCTCCCTGAACTATATTTCCCAGGACAACCAATCTGACGTTGCCTTTTTCAACAGAAAACCTGTCGGGTATATCATCAACCATGGGGTTCAGTTTAAAAAATGAGCCGTACTGCCCTTTTTTCGCGCCTGTCCGCTCCTCGATGAATTCCTCCATCTGTGCCAGCGGAACAGCCCCTTTCAATTCATCCGTCGTAAAACCTATGGCGCTCCCCAGGTTAGAATCAGGGTCAGCATCTATTGCAAGTACCCTAAATCCCCGTTCCCCCAGTGCCCTTGCCATTACCCCTGCGAGGGTTGTTTTTCCCACTCCACCTTTACCTGATATGGCAATCTTCATAATGCACCGCTATTTATTTCCATAATTTTTATTTTGTATTATAGTGAATATCTGACTTGTTAGCAAACTATTTTACATCATGTTGCCTCCTCCTCGCACTCCGCCATTTCTGGGGCTTGTTGCTGTCTCCCGGGTAGAACCTGTGAAATAATCAGTGGTGTGGCTGGAACACTATTTTGCTCCCTGCTCAAACTGCGCTCAATTACCCACTATCGACTCGGATTTCATTCAATCTGCGAACTCGTCGTTCCTCCTCAAACAGTGCAGATTGCCCTTCGGGACATTCATCCTCGTCGAGTGAGATACCCAATTGTGCTCGATTCGCGAGTCACAAAAAGTTCTTCCGGCCATGATATGATGTGATTTAGGTCATTTTTTACAGGTTCGTACCCGCTTATAGGTGGCGCTTTTAAACGCGTGGTATTGCATTAAGAATTTGGGATATATTATATCGGGTTTTTTTGGTTCATCCGGTTCAGGCTTATTTTTGAGTTGATAACCTGTTGAATCGAGCCTTTACTGACTTACGCAAGCAAGCACCGCAACTGCGCAGTTTCCTAAAGGCAAGAATTACATGAAGAAACGCTTATCCCCCGGTCCATTCCGGGATGATTATTTTTAACACCTCGAAGTGTGAGCCTCGTGGTTTCCTGAAAACAAGAATTACGGATAGTAATGGAAAATAACGTTTGACAACATCGGGAGAACAAAAAGGGGAATGACTTATAGACTATGATTCGTAAATGTCTTTCATATAGGGGTCATCATCATCGCAAATTTCAATATAAATAAAATCACCATTATCGCTAAGTCTTACTTCTCTGCTGCCCACATCAAAAATTAGTTCCAATTCGTACCACTCCGATTTGGGAATTTGGTCATATCCGAAGACAGTCAAGCCAAAATCAGAAAAGGTTCCTTCATCAGCATTAGCTTCAATCGCGGATCTTATCTTCCTAAGTATGTTTTTAAGCTTTGCTTTATCAGTGTCAACCTCAATAATATTGAAACTAATCATAATTCCTCTAATGAAATTTATATGCTGTAATAAGTTTTGTCAGCATAATAACTTTCAGTGCACACAACGGGTCAGTCAGAAGCATGCTCCATGGTCGATTAGTTGCACCCGGGCGTGCTACGCTTTTTCATATAAATCGTCAATGTTGTCGCTCTTTCGGAAATCCAATAAATGTATAATAGCCTCGCTTCCCATCTACCCTTTCCAGACATGGATATCCAAAATGCCAGTTTGATGTGTCAGCCATGTCTTGGGTTAACAAAGCTGATTCCTTCGCTCCCGGTTCGTCGTAGAGGTCGCCAAGCTGTCTCCTCAGTTCCTGTCTAATGTCGGTTATATGAAACTCCTTATAACCTTTTTTTGTCAGGATAAAAGCTGCTATGTAGTTTGCCCACATTTTGAATTGTGTGGCTTTTGTGAGAAATCTCTCTTTTTGCTGGGGGTCCTTAATGTACTTATCTGCAAGTTCCCGCTTTAATGCTTCCAGGATCGGGTTCATGAATCACCTCCTTAATCCTTTCACATAACATTAACACAGCTTCTCTTTTGTGGGTTTCATTCCCTTTTTGTTACCTTGTTACATTTTAGATGCTTAAGCAACGCAGCAATGTAGCCACCCCATGTTGTAACTTTTTTGACGTCATCAATCTCGACCGAATCTATTTCGTGAGAATCAAGATCTACAGCTCCCTCGTGCACCAAATCATGTACACGAAATAAAATATGAAGATCTAATTTCCATGTGAGTTTACCCGTTGATCTTCTCATTATTAAAAAGCCATCATCAGTAATCTCATATATATTCATCCAGCGATTTCCCCGTAGTGTTGTAAACATTTCTTTACTTCCATTAACTTCAGCCATTTCTTTCAGTCTATTTATTGATAATTGACACTGCGTGCAATAAAACTCATCAAATTTATTAGGTTTCGTTATCATTCGATTTACTGGAATTTTAAGATTCATTTTCAATTTCTCCTCTTACTGGGTGGGGTAAATATCGGATGGATTCAATTCCTCAATATGGAGGTGGAAACGTTCAATAAGTAAATATCCCAGCCAATAAATTCTTCCTATCATGTCATGTCCAGCCCTTTTTCTTTCCATTTTCTCGCTGTCTTATAAGATTGTCAAGGGATTCTTTTCGTGAAAAAACATGAGCTAATTCAAGCCAACCCACTGTGATCGTAAACCCCAGCAAAACCTTCGACAGCCTTTCTAATGCCATCTGTAATGTCGTATTTCGGGCAAGAGCCGCAAGGTACGGATTTCAGGAAGTACATCGCAGGCACTGTTTTTGAACCGAATCAATCTTGAAATTACGTGTGAGAAACTATATGATGACAAAGTTTTTCATTTCAAACTTTCAGATTCCAGTAAAATGTCATCACTTAGTTTTTTCAATTCTTCTTCATTCCACAAAAAATGGCCGTTTCTATAAATACCTATATCGTAGGTATTGCCTTTCAATATTTCGGGCAAATCTCTACCTCTTAGAGTCCATGCAATTTTTTCTTCTCCATCGTTTACATAGTGAATATCCACGAATTCAAAGTTTTTCATGCCATGGTATATTAAAAATTTGGTTTCTTGGTCGGCTAAATTTACCATGTTATAACATACATCTGTAGGCAATATAGGCAATGAAGAAGATTTTGGCATATGGTATTTTTCTTTGTACTTTTTAGAAATAGTATCGCCGCTCAAACTGTTGCTTCCAGTTTCTGCTACAATCTCAACAATAATGTCATATAGCTTTTTTAAAGAATTTGTGAACCTCGCTGAAGGTGCATGTCGAGATTTAATTGTCTTAATCTTTTCAAGATATCTCATCTTATTTAATCTGTTGCTATGGATGTTTGTTTCATTATAGATTTTATTTACAACCGTGGCTTTTGTTTTTTTATCTTCGCTCTGTAACCATTGAATGACATCACTTTTATTTAACATGACCCCGTGTAATTTTGCTGCTTCGTCCAAAATAAAGTCGATAAATGTCTCGTCTTTGGACAGTCCCTGATTCGAGAATTCTTCTGGAAATAGGCCTTTTATATTGTCAGCTATTAATGGCAAGTCCTTGGTTGCCAACTTTATTTTGTGTTCGTTTTCGGCGTCTAATAATGCTTTGCCAGTTTTAACTTGCTCTTTCGAGAGAAATGTCACAAACTTTGTAACTTTCGTGCTGGAATCTTGACTTTTGTCATCAATACAAATCGAGCAAAATTTTCTTTCCTTCCAGTTTCCTCTTTGCAGAGGAAGGTAAAACCACCAAGTAATCCCGTTCGTTAAAACTGCCAGTTCAACACCCTCTTGAAAAGCATACTGCAACAGCTGCTCCTGATGTTTATCCAAATCTTCTCCTGCCCGCTTGGCCTCTACAAAGACTTTTATGTGCCCCCCTTGTTTTAGTGCATAATCAACTCTCTTTCCATGAGTGAAAAATTCAGGTGCTACCTCCTCTGAGTTAAATATATCCCAGTCCAATATATGGAGGATTTTTAATATTATTGTCTGTTTAGTTTGTGTTTCATTAAAGGAGATTATGTTTTTGTTAGAATTAAGATTCTCGAATAACTCATAAAATTTATTCAGCATAATATTAGCAAATACTCTTCGTGCACATTTTAATTACATTTTTTTAAAAGGCGAAGCATTAAATGAGAACTTCTTTCCAAATATGTTCTTTATTTTCTTACAATTTCAATTGTATCACAACTCAAAATCTTTTCAAAGAGTTCCATTAACTTTTGTAATGTTGCATATTAGGAGGATTATGATAGAAACTTTCTTTAGAAGAGGAAGTTGTCAGTGTATTAGGCAAAAACCGCGAAGCGTGACTTTCAAGAAGCATGCTTGAACCGGATGAACCTTATTTTTTATCCATTTGCGGTTTAATTGTTTTTTCTTCAAAACGCAGGCAGGCAATGCCGGAGGCAGCAAAAACTTCGAGAGAAGGCGCCATGGCAGATTTGAATTGAATGGCTTTGCACCCGTAAGGAAATTTTCTGTCCCAGGTTATATAGTAGTGCCTACACTTTTTACAGTCGATATCCTTGCTGTCCATAGGCCTTCAACTCCTGGCAATTGTTGCAATGCGATTAAGTATTTTCTTAACCCGCCCTATCTCCCCGCTTTCCAGTCGTACCTTTATTCCATGCGGATGCCGGGGTGATTTAGTCAGAATATCTTTTATAACTCCTTCTGTCAGTGTGCCTGTGCGCTGATCTTTTTTCAGCACTATGGCAACCTTTATCCCCGGCGTTATATCAGACCGATTTGTTCCATCCATACAGTTTCTCCTTTCCAGAAGATAATATACCGGCAATATCGAGATAATTGCAATGAAAAGGATGGACAATAACGCCCCCGGTATATTGCAAAAATCTGTATTTTATAATACAAATAATGCATTGCGGTCTGACGACCAAAGCACACATAATACCAATTCGGATTCAGAGATAGAACGAGTTAACAAAGTTATAAGATTGAAGGCAAATTGACATAAGAACAACAGGGGCATTCATGGAAACACATTTGAAGGTAATACTCATAAGCCATACACCTGACCCTGAAAGGGCAATCAGTGTTGCGGCAAGGCTCTGTTACAGTCCGGCAGATGTTGAACAGGTTGTCTCTGACACCGGAAAAGACGATCAATCTGCCTTCCTTGAAAAACTTATCGCAGTGGGACACTTAAGCCCTGTTGAACATGTCTCCTTTACCTTCGCTGTCGAGGGAATATCGCGCGCATGTTCGCATCAGCTCGTCCGCCACCGTCTTGCATCATATAGTCAGCAGTCCCAAAGATATGTGGGGGAGGAAGACGGGTTCTCCTATGTTATTCCTCCGATGATCAAGGAAGACAATGAGCTCAGTGTCCATTTTGAACGCCTCATGGAGGAGACGGGCAGGTCATACAGATATATCGTTGAAAAACTGAGGGAAAGAGGGTGCAGTATCGAGTCCGCACGGGAAGATGCACGTTTTGTCCTGCCTAATGCAACGGAAACGAAGATTATCATTACCATGAATGCACGGGAACTTCTCCATTTTTTCAGTATGCGACTTTGCAACCGCGCACAGTGGGAGATTCGTGAAATGGCATATCTCATGTTAAGGCTCGCAAGACCCCTTGCACCTGCCATTTTTCGTTATGGAGGGCCTCCCTGCCTTAAAGGGAAGTGCCCGGAAGGTTCCCGTACATGCGGGAAAACGGATGAAGTACGGCAGCGTTTATCTGTCGAATAAAACTGACTGATACCAATTTGCCTTCATTCATATAACTTCGTTAACTTCGTCCGGGTACCCAAGTAGTGAGTGTTACTCGACTGGCCCGGGAAGGAAGCCGAGGGTGATTCCATGGTTTGTGCTTTAGTCCTCTCCGGGTCTTTTACAAATCAGGGGCCATCCGATACTTCGAGTGCCTGGAGCGCAAGAGGTACCCGTACCTCATCCGGGAAACGGATTGTTATCAAGTCATGACAAAATATGTCTTGAACTGCAAAGAAGATTCTCTATAATTTATGTATGTCCTTCGGCGCGGAGTTGAAATGGTAAGTCGTTTCGACCATTTGACATTTGCCACGTATGGATCGACTTTCCCCCGTGCCGAATGTACAAGTAGTGGGTATATATGATGTGGCGAAGAGAAGGTCAACTAAATCACGGGGAGGTCGTATGGCTAAGCTCAGGGCAAAGATAGGGTCAGGAGAAGTGGGACGCTTAGACCAAAGAAACACGATGTATATGCGGCCAAGGGATCCGGAAAAATCGGATGCCCGAATACTGGATATCGGCAAGCGCCATTACAGCGTGAAGCACTTCGGCAAAACACCGGGCTACACC
>JAPLKC010000074.1 GCA_026388255.1 Pseudomonadota bacterium
ATCTACCCCATATTTCTGAAAAGGGGGTAGGTCTTCACTACAGCGGTTTTAGGGGGTAACTGGCTTGTAACCCATTGAAACTACATGACCAGAAAAATGAAATTAACGATTTTTAGGGTCGAATCCGCTAAGTCGGGCTAATGCGATGGGATATATCAATAAGGGAACACCATTTACAATAATAGGTGAAGATAAGGACAATAAGGGGAGCAAATGGTACAAGGTAAGACTCGCTAACGGCACAACAGCCTGGATAAGGGGGAGTATAGTCCAGGTTATAAAACAGAATGTCCAGGTGAATACTGTGAATACTATGGGGAGTCGTCAACATGAGACACTTATCGGGAAGATTACAACCTATGCAGCCAACCTGAGAGTCCGTCCGTCCCCTGACTCTAATGCGATGGGGTATATCAATAAGGGAACACCATTTACAATAATAGGTGAAGATAAGGATAATAAGGGAAGCAAATGGTACAAGGTAAGACTTGGCAATGGTAATACAGCCTGGATAAGGGGGAGTATCGTAACTGTAACAAAACATATTACGACAATAAAGCCTGCTGTTGATAAAAGAGACAGTGATCATGTGAGGGCATATACAGGGAGGGCGAGTGTATATCTGAAAAACGGCAAGCCGGAGAAGGCGATAGATGACTGCGATAAATCAATCATGTTAAATCCCCGTTATACGAGAGCCTATAATTATAGAGGCCTTTCATATATGAATCTCGGCAACTATAAAAAATCAATAGAGGACTTTAATAAAGTCAAAGAGCTTGAACCGAAAAATGTGGCTGTTTATATCAACAGGGGCTTTGCGTATACCGAGGTTGAGGATTTTCAGAAGGCAAAAGAAGATCTTGACTATGCTATCAGCCTGGAACCTAAAAATGAATTCGCCTATTCAAACCGTGGACGACTCTATGTGAGGTCGGGGGATTTCCAGAAAGCCATTAAAGATTATGAAAGAGCGCTCCTGATAAATCCAAGGTTCGCTATTGCCCACGCCGGCAAAGGTGTTGTGTATGCTGTATTAAAAGATTATCAAAAAGCCTTAAAAGATTTAACAGTTGCAATCGATCTTGACCCGAAAAACAGCGATGCCATGTATAGCCGGGGCACTGTTTATCTGAACATGGGTGACGAAGAAAAGGCGTTGGAAAATTATAAAGTTGCAGCCAGATTAGGCGACAAAGACGCCAGGGACTATCTCAGGATGAGGGATATTTCGTGGGACGAAAACAAAAACTGAAAGAAGTATTTTCTTGAAAAGCTCCCTGCTTCAAACATCCGGTATATATTCATGGAAAATGTTTTTTGGTTTTTCTCAAAGGGTATTTGTGCTATAACAGGGGCTATAACATACAGGGAGGCGCTATCAAGATGAAGGTACTGGTTACAGGCGGATGCGGTTTTATAGCTTCACATGTAGTTGATGCGTATATTGCTGACGGATATGAGGTGGTAGTAGCGGACAACCTCTCTTCCGGAAAAAGAGAAAATAAGAATGAAAAGGCACATCTTTATGTAACGGATATATGCGATGAAGCCCTGGAGAAGATATTTATCAATGAAAAACCTGACATTGTGAACCATCATGCTGCCCAGATATCTGTCCCGTTATCGGTGGAGAATCCCTTATTTGATGCAGAAACCAATATCAAGGGTACAATCAGACTTCTTGAGCTGTCAAAAAAATACAATATCAGAAAGTTTATATTTTCTTCAACAGGCGGCGCCATATACGGCGATGCAGACATTGTACCCACCAATGAGAGCTATGTTCCTGAGCCGGCATCCCCTTATGCAATCTCAAAATTTGCGGCTGAAAAATATATAAAATTCTACAATCGCCAGTATGGGCTTAAGTTTATGATCTTACGGTACGGCAACGTATATGGCCCGAGGCAGATTCCTCACGGTGAAGCCGGCGTGATTTCTATTTTTATTGAAATGTTGCTTGCAGGCGAGCACCCTGTACTTTACCATTATCCGGAGGAGGAAAGGGGTATGGTAAGGGATTATTGTTATGTAAAGGATGTTGCCAATGCAAGCCTGATTGCTGCAAAGGATGAAAGGGTAGGGCTATACAACATAGGTACAGGCAAAGGCACGCACACCCTCGAACTGTACAGACAAATAATGGATGCTATAATCAACAAAGGGAAGGCCGTTCCGCAGGCATTTTACGAACCCAGGCGGGGTGTTACCAGGCCGGGGGATATCAGGATGAATATCCTTGATGTGACAAAGGCAAAAGAAGAGCTCAACTGGCAGGCAAGATACGATATTAAGGCAGGGGTTTCAGAAACCGTAGACTGGTATCTCGGGCAATGAAAATCATCATCCTCGGGACAGGCACGTCTGTTCCGTCGCTTAATAGAGGTTCATCTGCTTACCTCCTTATAACCGAAGGACAAAAAATACTTGTAGACATCGGGCCGTCAGTTGTGAGAAGGCTTCTTGAATACGGTTATATTGTAAACGATATTGACGTGATTATGCTGACCCATTTTCATGTTGACCATACAGCGGATTTATCAACCTTTTTATTTGCCTGTAATTATGGGATAAAACCAAGGGCAGAACCCCTCAGGGTTTTCGGGGGCCCCGGCATTCATAAATTTTATAGCAGGCTGCTGAATGTTTATCCATGGATTTCCCCGAAATCCTATCAAATAACGCTGAAAAGCATTTATCAAGGGCAGGAGGAAGTGAATGATGTTCTCGTCAGGGTTGCAAGGGTGAATCATAATAAGGAGAGTATAGGCATTAGCGTTGAAAAGGGAAAAAAGGTTGTTTTTTCAGGCGATACCGATTATTCGAGAAATCTCATGAAACTTGCTTATAAAGCAGATCTTCTTATAACGGAATGTTCTTTTCCAGAAAGAAAGGTAAAAGGTCATATAAATTTGAGTGTCCTGGAAAAGATGGTAAAGCAGGCTCAACCGGAAAGAGTGATTATCTCACACCTCTATCCGGAATGGGATGCGTTTAAAGGTGTATTGCACAGCCCCTATCTTCTGGCAGAAGACGGCATGGAAATTGTGCTCTAAGGGCTTGCTTGCGGGAATCTATTACAATAAATATCCACAAAAAGTGCCGTCTTTTCCGTAATTAATCCATTCCAGTTGACCGAAATTTACATATGAATTATGATGTTATATAATGGTGTCATTTTTATGCAGCCAGTTTTCCGGGATAATTGAGTAATAAGATTTTGGGGAGGTGTTATTATGGAGGGACGGAAGGTAGATAAATTATCCATGCCTGTGCACGACTTCAAGATGCCGTTTACCGAATTGATACCTTTTGAAATCAGCTCTTTTGAACAAATGCCTGACGAGGCAAAGGCAAACTTCCCTCACCGTCACAACTTTTATGAAATTCTCTATATTACTCAAGGCGAGGGCCAGCATATCATTGATTTTCAAACCTACCCGATCCAACCCCATACGCTGTATTTTATTTCACCAAGGCAAATCCATTTTTGGCAAATCAGCACTTCCCTTCAAGGGTGGCTCATTTTTTTCACTGATGAATTTCTTTTACACACCCCCTCGGATTCAAGCTTGCTCTCAGAGTTTGCTTCTTTTCACTCTGGACAGTTTCCTTTTCTGAAGCTGGAAGAAGACCAGACACAGGCTATCTTGCCACTGATTAATAACCTTGTATGTGAATACCTGACACACAAAGCTGAATGTGCATCAATATTAAGGGCATACCTGCATATTTTTTTAGTTAAGACACGGTTGTTATATAACATTTGCAATCTGCAGGGAGACTCTAAAATCTCACCGGAGTTAGTAAGGAGATTTAAACGGTTAGTCATTGAACAACGAGGTACCCAACGATCCGTAAAATCCTTGGCAGAACAACTGTATATTACTGAAGGTCATCTTTGTGAAACAGTAAAAAGCGCGACTGGTTGCACCCCAGGCCAGATCATCCGCCAAACGTTAACCTTAGAGGCAAAACGCTTACTTGCAAACACCGACTTGACCGTATACGAGATCGCTTATTCCCTGTCTTTTGAAGATCCCTTCTATTTTGGGCGCCTCTTTAAACGCGAGACAGGCATGAGTCCTTATCATTTTCGTCAAAGTATCCGAGAAAAGTACCGTATTTTCCAGAATTAGTCCCTTCAATCCTAACACTGCTACAAGTATTATTTACTATCAATGTTTCATTGAGAGCGAGACATAACAAAATCTCGTGAAAAATAGAGGCAAGGACTTGTTTTTTGTCAGCGTCAAAAGCATCATATCCTCTGTAAAGAGGCTAGAAGGAGGGTCGTTGAAAAAAACTCTCACGCACAACTATCGGCAACCGTGCATGATCTGCCGGTAGAACAAGTGAGAAAAGCAATCCAGGATAACAATAAAGGTCCGTTCTTTTATTTACTTTAAAAAAAGGAGAATAATCATGCCAATTAAAATCAAACATACTCAACCAAATTTACATATCTACCGTGGTGACGATATAACAATAAGGGTTAAGGGATACAAACCCCTGGGCCAGCCGATTCCCTATGGCTCCAATGTCAAGGGCGTCTATTTCGATGGTTATCCGCAGGTGATCAAGCAGGAAGGTTCACAGCCGGTCTACTCGGTGAAGGTGAAGAAGGATGTAATGGTGCCTATGCGTGACGGAGTACGTCTGGCATTAGATATTTACAGTCCTGATGGAGATGGAAAGCGATTCCCAGCGCTCCTTTCATTTTTCGGATGGGGAAAAGAACTTCAGGAGATGACGCGTTGGCTGCCTTTGCAGGAATACTATGATTCCCCCTTGTGGGACGGATGCATCGAGGTAGGGAATATCGACTATATGGTCCAGAGGGGTTATATACATGTTATTGCCGAACCGAGGAATATAGGCAAGTCAGAAGGGACAAGTCAGCACCCTTCCAGTATGTGGGTTCCTCAATCAGACACTTATGATCTTGTAGAGTGGATTGCACAACAACCATGGTGTGACGGCAATGTCGGCATGACAGGTTCCTGCGGCTATTCAGGCACCCAGTTGGAACTGGCTGAGAACCCTCCCCCTGCCCTGAAGGCTATTACCCCCTTTCTTACCCTTTACCATAAGGGCGACTATGGATGGACAGGAATCTTTGACTGTAAGATGAATAGTGTTTTAAGCGGCAGGCATGGAAATGACAGTGCCCCTGTTCCCGAAAATACCAGGACACTGCCGTTAATGTTTAACCTTTCAAAGGAAGAATTAGCGGCCAGAATTCAGGAAGCATTGAATCATCCCGATATAAGGTATAACAGCAAGTGGTATTCCCTGCTCAAATATCCGCTGCGCTCTCCCATAGTATTTGATAGGTTACTGGAATCATTTCATCCTGTGTCTCTTCCTCCATCGAAACTCCCTCAGATAACTGCCCCGACATATCTGTCAACTTCGGGAATTGTTCCGACACACACATGGTGCAGCTTTGAAGCCTTTGAGAATATCGGATCAACTCATAAGAAGCTCCTCCTATGGCCTCCCTTGTCTCCGGATCGTCCCCAAACTCAATTTGCAGATGAAGTTGTGAGGTGGTTCGATTACTGGATTAAGGGAATAGACACAGGCATCATTGACGAACCTCCGCTGAAAATTTTTGTAAACGGGGTCAATAAGTGGCGCTTCGAGGATAAATGGCCTCTTGAAAGGACAGAGTACACAAAGTTTTATCTCCATCCCCGTGGCGGTCTGTCGACAGAAACAGTCAAAGGAGCACATGAGCCTGACACATTCACTCAACCGGCGCCGTACATAGACCCGACTGTCTACTGCTTAACATATAGAACCGAGCCATTACCTTTCGATGTTGATATGACAGGTTATATAGCCTTGTATCTTCATGCCTCTATAGACGCAGATGAAACAAACTGGATGGTTGACATTATGGATGTGGATTCGGAAGGCAAAAAAACATTGGTTAGCAATGGTGGTCTTGCCGCAGAGCACAGAGCTCTCGATGAAGCTAAATCTAAGCCTTACCTGCCTATTCATCCGCGTAAAGACCCCGTACCTGTACCTCCGGACGAGGTCGTTGAATACGCAATAGCGATTATGCCGACTTCAATGATATTCAAGAAGGGACACTGTATGGAACTGGTAATCAGGAATCAGGATGACCTTCTTTGCAGACTCGGAGCCTGGGGTGCACACTATTTGCCTCATATGCAAACAGTTACCCACAGCATTCACTTTGGCAAGTCACATTTGCTTCTGCCCATCATTCCCTCTGATGAGCAGGGTTTGTAAATGAACCAATGTCTGGTTCAAAGGTAAACATGCAGAGTCAACGGAGGAGGTTCCGAACATGGATAAAACCGTTAAAAATATCGTTATTATCGTTACCCTGGATACAAAGGGTGAGGAAGCGCTCTATGTAAAGGAGTTGATCAAGAAAAGAGGGCACAATCCCCTGGTTATGGACATAGGCATAAGGGGGAAAGTCCCTTTCCGCCCGGACTTCCCCCGTGAAGAGGAAGCAATCGCAGCGGGACGCACCCTGCAAGAGCTCGGCATAGATATGGGCACATACTCCAGTACCCTTTCTGTCATGGCCCTGGGCGCAAGTAAGATCATGGAAGATCTTATAGCCGGGAGAAAGATGGATGCTCTCCTGTCCATCGGTGGCGGCCTTGGCACCACCCAGGCATTAGAGGCCATGCGGAAACTGCCTGTTAACATTCCAAAGCTGGCACTTTCTACCGTAGCTTTTGCCGGAGGTATAAATATTGAAATGGTCAGCATAGATCAGGGAATGATCCAGTCTCCTGCTGATCTGTGGGGTGTGAACCGTATAACAAAGATGATCCTGCGAAGGGCGGCAGGCGCTATCTGCGGGATGGCCGAGGAACAGGAGGAAACAGAAGCGGAGGGAAAACGCCTGGTAGCCATCAGCGCTCTGGGAGTCCATGCTTATGTTGAACGATGTAAATCCCTGCTGCTTGAGAAGGGGTATGAGCCGATTGTTTTTCATTCAATCGGTACAGGTGGCCTGGAAAAACTTGTACGGGAGGGATATTTCAGCGGTACGCTGGATTTATCCTGCTACGAGATTGTAAACCACATATGCGGGGGTCTGATAAAAGGAGGCGACGAGAAATTCACCGCTGCATGCGAGATGGGAATCCCTCAGGTTATTTCTTCCGGCGGGCTCGATTTCTTTCCCTTGTCTGCGGCGCAGCCGATTCCAACTGAACTCAGGGAGAGAAGGATACTCTCGCACGGTATGGTGAACCTGATAAAGACAACCCCACAAGAACAGGAACAGATCGGTGCTCTGATGGCAGAGAAGATAAACAAGGCCATTGCACCTATAGTTGTTCTGGTTCCACTGGAGGGTTTTTCAAAACTGGATCATGATGAAGAAATGCCTTTTTACGATCCTGGAGCCGGCCGGAGGTTTGCAGGTATTCTGAGAGAAAGGGTGTCGAATGACCTTGTGGAGATTGAAGAGATTCATGCGCACATAAATGACCCAATCTTTTCCGAAAGAGCAACTGTTTTGCTACTTAGTAAAATGTGATAATTTCCAGCATTTGGAAGGAGGCGGCAATTTACTACTGCATAATTATTTAAGGAGGTAACACATGAAATATTCTACGCGAATACTTTTGTTGTTGGTTTGCAGTTGGGGGATGGTAGGTCTTGAACGTATGGTTATAGCCTTTGTAATGCCGGGGATCCAGCAGGATTTCAAACTGAACTATACACAAGTAGGAATGGTAATCTCCGCATTCGGTTTTGCATGGGCTATCGGAACCTGGGCTATGGGAAGCCTCTCCGATTATATTGGAAGACGTCTTGTTATTGTCGTTCTTATGATTTTTGGTGGAATATGTAGTTGGTTGACTGGAATTGCAGGGACTTTCGGGATTTTACTGATTATCCGTGCTGTGATGGGATTTGCGGAAGGTGGATTAGCGGGTCCGGCGTCTGCTACACTTGCGGAAGAATCACCGCCGCAAAGCCGGGGAAGAAACATGGGTTTAATGACCGGGTTCTTTGTACTTATCGGCGGCGCTCTTGGACCGATACTTAGTACGGGGCTCATGACATCCCTGGGATGGAGACCTGTGTTTTTTGTTTATGCCGTACCTGCAATAATCCTGGGGATTCTCTTATTCCTATTCATGCGGGAGCCTGCTTCCACATTAGCCATAATAAAAGCCCGGAAAGATGGGAAGACCAATCAGAAAAGACTGGATGGTACGGGACAAGAGGTCAGTTATTGGGGCATCTTTAAGTCACGGAATATTATCTTGATGATCTTTATCTGGACAGCTCAGATGGTTTGGCTCTGGCTCTTTACTACTTTCGGAGTAATGTTCATGATTAAAGTACACGGGTTGCCGCTCACCGCCGTAGGTATAGCCATGACCGGTTTTGGTATCGGAGCTTTCCTCGGTACATTTATCCTGGGAGTTGTCTCCGACCGTATCGGACGGAGAAAAGCAAACATGATTACCCTATTACTGGGTGGAATTCTTGGAGTTATATTTGCCTCTCTCGGTCCAGGGACTCCGTTGGTTGTCCTCTTCGGAACTATCCTTCTGTACTCTTTTGCTGCGTCAGGTGCTGGCGGTGTAAGCTGGGCTCTCATCACTGAGAGCGCCGGATTTCGCTTTGCTGCTACCGCTATCGGTATAGTGACAGGTATCGGGGAACTGTTAGGGGGGGGAATCTTCCCCGCCATAGGAGGAGGCATAGCCGATCGGTTGGGTATAGCTGCGACATTGTATTTAACAGGGTTCATTCTAATTTCTGCCGGAATTCTCAGCTTCTTCTTAAAAGAGACTCTCACCAGGAATAAGAATGTCCTTTCGCAATAACTAAATCAATAAGCCCCCGGCTCTGCCGGGGGATAAATAACTTCGTTACCTCGTTGCCCGGGTCCCTTCCGAGTACTATCTATGAATCCGAATAGGTATCAGTCGTTGTATGTGAGTCAAAGAAAGCTCGGCTACGACAACCTTTTTGTGGAAAACAGGAAGATTACATTTACCGGGAATGAATCCGAATAGGTATCAGCGGACTGCAAAAACAATAAACCTCCCCGATAAACACATCAAAGAGGTTTATTGTAAAGCAGAGTGGCGTTTATATAGTGTTTTTTTCCTAACGGAGTTTAAACCTCTGTATTTTACCTGTTACGCTTTTCGGGAGTTCACTGACAAATTCAACCCACCGCGGGTATTTGTATTTAGCCAGGCGGTCCAGCACCAACTGTTTGATATCCTTCTCTAATTCCTCAGATGCATTATAGCCGTCTCTTAGTACAACCCATGCCTTTGGTTTTACGAGGCTATTTTCATCGTTCCGGGCTGTCACGGCAACTTCGAATACAGCCGGATGCTCCATAATGCAATTCTCAACTTCAACAGGTGAAACCCATATGCCGCCCACCTTCAGCATGTCGTCGCCACGGCCCGCACAGAAGTAGTAGCCTTCTTTATCCATATAGTATTTATCGCCCGTATTGATCCACTCGCCCTGCATGGTGGCCTTTGTTTTCTCCCTTTTTCTCCAGTACTGCTGGGCAGCGCTCCCTCCTTTGACGAGGAGCATGCCTATTTCTCCCATAGGAACGTCCTGACCGTTATCGTCTACAAGTTTCAGTTCATACCCCGGCACAGGTTTCCCTGTAGAACCAGGTTTTACTTCCCCGGGAAGGTTGGCAATAAAAATGTGGAGCATCTCTGTTGTGCCTATACCGTCAATGATGTCGATGCCGAAACGTTTTTTCCAGCGATGGTAGATATCCGGAGGCAGCGCTTCTCCTGCTGAAACACAGATACGGACGGACGAAAATTCATGATTTGAGTTAGGATCAGGGGTAGCGCCCTTTTCCTCGTCCTGTTTTTCTTTATAATCCAACATCTGACCGTAAAGTGTCGGTATGCCGAAGAAAATGGTGGGGCGGAACTTTTCGAGGTATTGAAACATGCCTTCGGGTTTAGGTGACTGCGAGCTAAGCACAACCGAAGCGCCCACGGAGAACGGCAAATATCCCGAATTACCGAGACCGTACGCAAAGAAGAGCCGCGCTGCCGAGAAAAGGATGTCATCCTCTGTCAGTTTCAGTACACCCTGGCCGAAGGACTCTGAGACTGCCACCATATCATATTGTGAGTGTATGGCGCCCTTCGGAGCGCCTGTTGACCCTGAGCTGTAAAGCCAGAAGCCGACATCGTCTTTCATCGTAAACTCTGTTTTAATGGTCTCCGGCGCATGTCTGTATTTCTGCTTAAAGGGTATAAAGGCTCCCTCTTTTTCCGAGATTACGATCATATCACGGAGATAACGGAGATCCCCTTTTATTTTTGCGATAACAGGGATAAGCTGCTCAGAAACCACAAGGACCCTTGCCCTGCTGTCGTTCAGGTAATACTCGTAATCCTCAGGCGTAAGCATTGTATTGGTAGGTATCGGTACAGCCCCTATTTTAATAGCACCATAGAATATGGCATAAAACTGTGGAACATCCAGCATGATTATTATGACGCGGTCGTCAACGCGAACCCCCAGTTCGCGTAACGCGTTTGCTGTTTTGTTGGTCATTTTATGGATATCATTGTAAGTGTAGTTGCGTAATTCAGTATAGACGGCAATCTTATGACCTCGACCCTGGCGCACATTCCGGTCAATGAAATAATCCGCTGCGTTGAAGAATTCTGCCGAACCTCCATGAATCATGTTCCCTCCTTAATGCATGTGTTTTTGCACCACAGGCTTGCCCGTGGGAATCTATTGGGACTTTAATATCTCCAACATTTTTTCTACTTGATATCCTGATTGTTCGGCAATAAGTTGTAATTGATTTATGATGCTGTAACATCCGGCGATTTCTCCGGTGCGTTCTGTTTCTGTTTTCTGCGGGTCTGCAAGGAGATTGATTACGGCAATCAGCAGCATATAGAGCAGAAGCTGCTCGAATGCCTCTTTGCTGAACCAGAGAATATCTTTGTAATTGTTTATTTGTATAAATTGTCTGACGTTGATATCGCCTGATATATGTTCCATGAAGGAGCGCTTTATTTCTTCCTCTGTTGCCCCGTACCAGTGCTGATAAACAATGAGAGCCTTTATCACTGCTAAGGACTGCAAAACATTCTCCTCGTCAAATCCGAGATTTTTAAATGTATCTTCCATGATCTGCCGGAAAAGCAACTCATCCATCCAGACAAGACTCAACTCTTCGTAACCGGTTTCTTTATTGATCTTTCCCAGACTGTGGGTAAATAGCCAGCCGCACAGTACATGCAAGACGTCCCGATCCTTTACCAGCCGTCGATGGATATATCTGAGAGCCTTTTTATATGTTTCCGATGCTGTTGTCTCAAGGTTGCGCTGGAGTGCAGGTAATTGGAGGATTATTTCAAGGGCATGGGCAATTTCATCGGCAACCAATTTCTCGTTGCAGGAACCGTTGGTATATTTTTTGACTTCGCTGAGAAAATACACAATATTTTGTGCAGTTGCAGTGATAAATTCCTGCGGCAGGGGTTTTATTTTTTGCATGGAAGCTTCCAGGTATATATCCGATATCTTCCGGAATGTCCCAGCATCGATCAGTTCCCTGAACGAGTTATGCATGAGCAGCATAAGTATTTTCTTCAATTCCTCCTCGATACTTATAACTCCCTGTCCTCCGAGACGTGCAGTCAGACTGGAGTAATGACGCCATTCATTGTCGTAAACTTCATGAAAATCAGTGAAAACATGGCAGGTGTAAGGGCCGAGTTCTATGTAGAACCCTTTTTCATGAAGTTCCCTGTTTTCCAGAATATATTCGAGATTGGAAATATGGTCCCGGAAGATTATGAAACAGCCTTCGCCTGTTCCAGGGGCAAGCCCGTCGCCTACGTTTTTTTGCACCAGTTCACGCTCACTATCAGACCCTTTTTTGACAGAATATGATGCAGATGTTTTTATCCACCCGCTCACGGTATTGTTTTTATTGTGGTAAATAACAAGGGTTGCTTCGTTTTCAAACCTGTTTGAGTATGCAAATACGTCTTCGTTGACGTAACCGCTGTGTGTGAAAAAGTCAAATAAAAGGAAGCATTCTACCCCGGCAAAGAGGTATCTCCGGTGGAGGAGTGGAAAGATTTCGCGCTGGTGCCTTTCAAGAAGATATGGATCAGGCATTTCATCCTTGTATGCCCGTCTGTACTCCATTCCATATTTTTCTGCAAAACCTTCAATCTGGCCATGGCCGAACATAGGCAAGCCAGGCATGGTTGCCATTAAAATACAAACACCGAAATATTTATTATCTTTTCCAAACTGATCAACGGCTGTCCGTTCATCCGGGTTATTCATGAAATTGACAAGTCGCCGCAGGATTTCCGGATCAAACTCAAGAATATTTTTTATTACAGCGCGGTACCCGGTGTTGTCTTCATCTCTCAACATATTCATAAAGGCGCTGTTATATACCCGGTGCATACCGAGTGTACGGACAAAATATCCCTCCAGAAGCCAGAAGGCTTCCGCCAATAGCAGCGTGTCCGGTGCTTCGGCTGCAACCCTGTCTACCACTTCACGCCAGAACTCATCCGGCATAAGGGTATTAAATTCACCTTTTGTTAGACCGTATTCTGCCCGTGTCGGTATGGCCCCGCCCGAACCCGGCTCAGGAAACCAGAGACGCTGATAGTGTTTTTTTGTTAACGTCATTGCTGCATCAAAACGGATAACAGGAAATTTTCCTGCAACATACAGGATTGCCTGGATCATTGCCTCACGGACTTCCGGGTTGAGATAATTGAGTTGTGCCGTATCATTCCACGGCATACTTGTCCCGTCATTACCGTGATACACGTATTTTTCACTGCCTGTCCACCGGTCAGTGCGCTTGAATACAACTGCTGCATCGGTACGATTATAGTAATGATCCTCGATATTGATACCCACCCTCTCATCAGGTGATAAGTCCTGACCGTTAAAAGCATACCAGGGGAAAGGGCTGTAATCTAACGAGATAAACCAGTCAGGGTGTTCTATCAACCATTTTGAATGTATACCGACATGGTTGGGCACCATATCGCTGGCAAGACGGATGCCTTTTTCCCATGCCCTGTTTTTAAGCGTTTCGTAGGCCTCTTCCCCTCCCAGGTCTGCTGCAATTGCATAGTCAAAAAGGGAATATGCAGAAGGTACCGCATCGGCGTTGCCGCATAGCTGCTTGATTTTCTGTGAAACCTGACTGCGCTCCCAGATGCCGATCAGCCATAAACCTGTAAATCCCTGTTTTTCCAGAAGGCTCAACTCTTCTTCCGGGATATGGTCGAGGCGGGTAACAGGATGGCCATACTTTTTCGAAAGCTGATCAAGCCACACATAAATATTTTTTGCCATCAGGATCAGTCTCGGCATCCACTCCTTATCAGGACTGAAGCGTTCGGTTTCGGCAAGTTCCAATCCGGTGAACTCAAAACGACTGGAAGGCCCTGGACCCGTAAATGATATCTTTTCCTCTTCTTTTATGAGATCAAATGTGCTGAGCAGCCGACGCACAAACTTGTGTACGATTTTACCCCAATGTTCCCTGATATATTCAAGCTGTCCCTGCAAAGAATTTGGAACCTCGATTGCCGGGCTGCGAAGCATATCAATCAGATTTTGATTATCAGGGCCGAAGGCCGGTTCATTGTCTAAGAATTCTTTTAAATCTGAAATGATCTCAAGATAGATTGTTTCTTTTTTTATCGCAATATCGCTAAAAAGCTCAGAAAAAGGAAAAAATGCCGGATTCATATTGGCAAGCCAGAGCATGAGCATTTCTTCCAGCACTAAATGACGGTTAGGTGTATTGGCTATGGTTTCATTGAGATAGGCTTCAACAGTAATTTGCTGTCTGTATACGGCGACAGCCGGAAACTCTTCAGCAAAAGCATATAGCGCCTTATCCACCTTTTCATGGCCATGTCTTTGGTTCAGCCAATCAAGGGATCGCCCGATGACTCCAGGGTTTACCTGCGTGCAATAAAGTGCAACCACGTGATGGAGTATCTCGTCTATCAGCCCCATTGCATTGATCTGTCCTGCTTTAACAGCCTGTTCCGGGAAATTGGCCAGATCTTTTTTACGGTTTATCTTCTGGGCAAATATGCGTGCGGCATGAAAATTTGCAAAGATTGTATTGCCGGTTATGGAAAAAAGGGAGTCATCGAAATGGTAGCGATCCCTTGCCTTACGGGATATATGAAATTCCATTTTTGACGATCGGGTCATAAGTATTAGCACATGCTAACACAGGTGTGTATGGCAGTCAACATACCATTAACAGCAAGGAGCGCAGAACAGAAATATGAGCAGTTTCATGGCAGAAGGTCAATTCTTGAACCTTCTCAATTCCCCATATCTTCTCAATTTTTCATCTATCGTTAATTAGTGTATAAATGTAAGTTAAATAGGGAAAATAGGAAAATCATATGACATTGCTAATCGGTGAACTTTTAGTTAAGATGGGTCTGATTAATGAGAAGCGGCCTAAAGACGCACTGAAGGCCCAGATAGCTGAGGGTAGGAGAATCGGCGAGGTCCTGATAAAGCTGGGGTTAGTTTCTGAAGTAGATATCCTTAAGGCTCTGTCACAGCAATTCGGTATTCCTTTGATTGATATGGAACACACTGAAATAGAAGAAATTGTCATCAAATTGATCTCCTTAAACACAGCGAAAAGATTTTCCGTCATCCCTGTGAAAAAGAGCCGGAATATCCTTACCATCGCAATTTCCGACCCCACAAGAGCTTTTGACCTGAAAGAATTACAGATGCTGACAGGCTGCGATATTGAGCCTGTTCTTACAACGGAAGCGTTGATTGAGGAGGCCATAATAAAATATTATGAAAGCTCACATAACGTAGAGTTGAATAAATTTATAGCAGATTTTGGCATGCCAAAAGACACATCCCTGGAGATACTTGAAGAAGAGAAAAAAGATATTGCAAGCCTTGAATTTCTTTTCGGGTTGTATCCCCCGCTGCTTGCGGCGGGGTAGTTTATTCTAAGGCGAATGCTGCCGAGATAAGAAACAGGGCTGTCGAAGAGGGTATACTTACCCTGCGAAAGAGTTTTTTAGAACTTTAATTCCAGATTTATCATATCTCCTCTCCGGAATTTCATTTTGTCGAAGAATCTTAGGAGATCCCGTTTTTTCCAATCAACAAATACATATATGGTGTCCACGCCCACTTTCCTGAACATAGAAAACATCTCTTTAAAAAGAAGTTGAGCAATCCCCTTTTTCTGGTATTCCTTTGCTACACCGAGAGTGTCTATTAATGCTATGTTATCCGGTATTCCGTATTCCCAGCCGCTAACATCACCCAGAATAAAACCGATAACTCTTCCTCCGATTTCTGCTGCCAGTGAAGGCACACCGGAAATCTCAGCCCTTTCAAGTTTCTGTTCCCAGTATTTTATTCTTTTCTTACCCAGCAAAGAATAGTCAATCTCTGCAACTGCATCGAGATCTCTTAATGTTAAAATCCTTAACTTTACCGGTTCCATGAGATTAATGCTCCCATTTTCCGTTTAATTATATGTATGAAGTATAGCAAAGTAAAACGGCTTGTCAAGGTGTTGAAAATTTATTCTCATAGAAAATTCAATCAATAGATTCCTCGAAGCTCTGCTGCGGGGAGGTTTGTTTATATTATGGTTAGTTTGCTGCTGATCCTGGTAGTATAGTCGAAGAATGAAATTTCACAGAAAGGCAAATTTATAATTTAATAATAAGAAAAAGGCCAAATAGCTATTGTGCCGATTACCTGCCCCTTTAAATTCAGGCCAATCTGTGCTATACTTGTTTACATGAAGACGATATGCACGAACAGGAAGGCTTACCATGAGTTCCATATTGAAGACAAATTTGAGACAGGTCTTGTATTGACAGGCACGGAGGTAAAATCCCTTCGCGAGGGCAAGGCAAACCTGAAGGACAGTTTCGCAAAAATAAGAGATGGTGAGCTTTTTCTTGTAAATGCCCATATAAGTCCCTACTCATGCGGGAATATATATAATCATGAACCGAAAAGGGAACGGAAGCTCCTTATGCATAAACGGGAACTCTCGAAACTTTTCGGGAAAGTAAAGGAAAGGGGTTTTACGCTCGTACCTTTATCTATGTATTTCAATGACAGAAATATGGTAAAGATGGAGATTGCCCTTGCCAAGGGTAAAACCCTGTATGACAAGAGGGAAAGCATAAAGAGGAAAGACGAAAAAAGGGTTGCTGAAAGGGAACTGAGGTCGAGATGATAGTAGGCTTTGGATTGAGAATTTTCGATTACTCTGAACTGCGGCTATTTTTTTGTGAACTAAATATAAAGGGGGCGATTGGCTTCGACAGGGAAGTGAGGGTCATAGAGGCATGCCGGGCTACTGCTTACCCGAAACTAAGCGGAAACTAAAACAACTGCAGACTCTTTTGAGTACGCACTAGCCGCTTAGAGCGGCTACATCATCCGGACTTTCTGCCTGCTTCAAGTCCGTGTATGGTGTGATACAAGCAGGATAGTCTCTCTGGATGCCTATGCAGGGCGGCGAAACTAATAGGCTGGGATGATGAAAAACCTGTCAGCGGGTGCTTCATCGTCTGAGACTTAAATCACTGACTAAGCATGTAGGCTCTCTGGTGCCTTCTTTTTTGGACGCGGGTTCGATTCCCGCCGCCTCCACCATTTGATAATCCAACGTAGTCCGATGAAGTACAAAAACCCGTTAGAAATAGCGGGTTTTTTGTTGCTGTTTGTCCAAGGAAGTGCTATAAGAATTATTGGAATCCGGCTTGTATTTGGGGCAACTATTTCACTGTTGCCCCAAGCATAAAAAACAGTTGCCCCCAGAAAGGATGTAAAAGCTCATGCCTAAAAGGATTAGCCCATTAAATGAAAAGAAAATCAACGCCGCACAGCCCAAAGACAGGGTTTACAGGCTGTTTGACGGTAATGGCCTTTTTCTTTTTATAACTCCTCAAGGCGGTAAGTGGTGGCGTTTCAAATATCGCTTCGAGGGAAAGGCGAAAATGTTATCTTTTGGTGTGTATCCAGAGGTCAGTTTAAACGAAGCGAGGAGCAGAAAGGATGTTGCTCGGGAACTGTTAAGTCAAGGTATTGACCCCTCTGAACTTCGAAAAGAAGAGAAGGAGAGGAATAAAACGGAACGCCTGGAAGCTGAAAGAATACCATCTGTCCGCATCACTATTGAAGGAAAAATTGAAATATGGAAAGGAAGTAACATAATGCGTTTTTCAAAGGACGAAGCACGATTTGTTGCAAATATACTGAACAATTTAGTGGGGTGATCTATGCCATTAAGCGACCTGAAAGTGCGAACTACAAAACCAAAAGAAAAACCTTATAAACTTTATGACATTGACGGCCTTTATCTGCTTGTTACGGAGAAAGGATATAAATGGTGGCGTTTCAAATATCGTTTTGACAGGAAAGAAAAACAACTTTCTTTGGGTACATATCCGGAAATCAGTCTTGCCGATGCGAGGGTACGGAGGGACGAAGCCCGAAAACAGATTGCCCATGGCATCGATCCCGGAGCTTTGCGAAAGGCCATGAAGCAGACAGAGACCGCCGAAACAGAAACCTTTGAGGTAATCGCCCGTGAATGGCACACAAAATTTACTCCGACTTGGACACCAATACATGCGGCCACAATGATGAACCGATTAGAGCGTGACCTTTTTCCATGGGTAGGGAAGCGCCCTATTAATGAAATAAGAGCCCCCGAAATCCTGGCAGTTCTTCGTCGTGTAGAGAGTCGCGGAGCCTTAGAAACTGCTCACCGAATTAGGACTATTGCAGGGCAAGTATTGCGGTATGCTGTGGCAACTGGAAGGGCAGAACGTGATTGTTCAGGGGATTTAAAAGGAGCTTTGCCACAACCAAGAGAAAGTCACCACGCCGCAATTACAGAACCGAAAGAGGTTGCACCGCTTCTAAGGGCCATAGACGGCTATGAGGGGCATTTTGTGGTTAAGTGCGCCCTAAGGCTTGCCCCTATGTTCTTTGTTCGACCTGGAGAACTTAGAAACGTAGAATGGGCGGAAATAGACCTTGATGGAGCGGCATGGAATATTCCGGCACACAAAATGAAAATGAAACAGGCGCACATCGTCCCCCTATGTACTCAGGCTATCGAGATATTGACGGAGCTGAAACAGTTTACAGGGGCGAGCAAATATGTTTTTCCGTCAGGCAGGTCATTCGCGAGGCCTATGTCAAACAACGCAATCCTTGCAGCACTGCGCCGCATGGGATACGACAAGGAGACTATGACTGGGCATGGTTTCCGGGCAATGGCCAGGACCATTCTTGACGAAGTGTTACAGGTAAGACCGGATTTTATAGAGCACCAACTCGCTCATGCCGTTAGAGACCCGAACGGAAGAGCCTACAATCGGACAGCACACCTTGCAGAACGCAGGAACATGATGCAGTTATGGGCGGACTACTTGGACGGCTTGAAGCATGGAGCGCAGGTATTGCCGTTAACGAAAAAGTATGATTAGTTTATTGGTGCTCTCTACATAGGCACAATTCGAACTATCAAAAAGAGATCGTAAATGAAGGGCAACTCCTCGATAGTTTTTTGAGAAAGGGGATTTGAACCGGAGAATAACGGTTTTGCAGTAGATTTACAAATATAAAATAGCATAAAGGGATACCAATAAACATAATATAATCGAGATGATATATATGCTTGTGGTATCCCTATTTTTATGTTATTTCAGGTCATTTGA
>JAPLKC010000075.1 GCA_026388255.1 Pseudomonadota bacterium
GAAACAGATTCATTCAAATCGCTCATGCAGTCGATCAAAGACAAAGGTGTCCTGGAACCTCTCCTTGTAACAAAAGGAGACGGCGACTCATACAACCTCATATGCGGGGAGAGGCGTCTTGCAGCAGCCCGGCAACTCGAATTTGAATTAGTACCGGTGCGGGTCATAGAAGCAGGTAAGGAATCAGGCGAGGTTATAGCACTTCAACTGACAGAAAACCTCCAAAGAGAAGACTTAAACCCCATGGATCAGGCAAAGGGGATATTGGCGTATATTCAGGCGAAACTTCCCGATAAAAATTATGACGTGGATGGGGTGATGAATGATTTGGTAAGTTACAAGCGAAGACCTGAGGAGCTGTCTGATAAAATTGCCCCAACATTTGGGGCAATTGTAGAAATCACCGGAAAGTCAATAAATACGCTGTTTAACGGGCTATCACTTTTAAAACTTTTCACCGGAAAGTCAATAAATACGCTGTTTAACGGGCTATCACTTTTAAAACTTTCTCCCGAGATTCAGGCCGAAATTCAGGCAGGAACTCTGCCTGTTTCTCAGGGGTACCTATTCGCTGCCAACCTCGATTGCCCTGACTGCGATAAGATTTTTGAGGCCATTATGAAGACGCCTGTAACCTATCTCGCACTTGAGAAATTGCTTACGGCATGGAAGAAACCCCAACCGGACCCGGGTGTCACAAAACCCATACCTGTGAAGAAGCAGGTTAAAGGTCTTGTATCAATGAAGACAGCTTTTGAGCAAGGCCTTGGAACCTATGTACGGGAAGACGTTGAAAATTATCTCTATGAACTGCAGGTTTTCTGTGATTTTGTACAACAACAGGTGCCTAACATCCCATACGGCAAGAAAAAACCGCCACAGGTATGAGATGGGCAGTGAATAGTCGTTAGTGAATAGTGATGCACTCGTAAAAAGTCGTATTTCTGTCGTTTTGTCATTCTCACGAATACCCTGAAGGGCACAAGCGTGGAAGGGCACAAGCGTGGGAATCCAGTGATTTAAATGTGTTCTGGACTCCCGTTTTCACGGGAGTGACGGCTAAATTGGAATTTTTTCACAACTTCTGACCGGTAAAACTATAAGAACCGGAATTTTCAGTACGGTTTGACAAAATTACAGCCCCCAGAAATAGGCAGAACCACTGGTGTTCACAGTGAACACCAGTATCAAAATCTCTGCAAAGCCAATACAGACAAGGGGAATTATATCCTGTCTTTTCACGGACTTCCTTGAGTAAAAAAATGAAATTGTAAAAACCTTCACCCTCCGGGCGCTGTCTTTGAATTCGAATTGATATAAATTCGACTAAAGATCGAGAATGATCTCGGACAGAGGGCGTTTCGGGACATGGTGAATATCTTTTTCGTCCCTCCAGTATTTTATGTTCCCATCTTTTACTTCGTTTATGACAACAAGCTCCTTAGGAACGCCAAGGGTGATGACAAGCAATATCTCATATTTCTCAGGTATTTTCAGCGCAGCCCTTAGCTTGTCTCTTTGTATGGAAGCTATGATGCATCCGCCGAAACCCATCTCTACTGCCCCTAATAGAATGCTCTGTGCTGCAATTCCGTGATTGCAGTCAAAGTTTTCCATAATATCTTTGTCGCCGAGGATTGTTATGTAACCGGAGGGCTTTTCTCCTTCCTCCGGGCCTCCCCAGTCTTTCAGGTAGCCTGCCCAGCCAAGACAGGGGAATATGAGACTGTTTTTTTCCAACGTCCATGAGAGGATAAATTTTAAGGGTTGAAGATTGGCAGTTGAAGGGGAAAGACGGGCAAGTTCAACAAGATATTTAAGTTGCTCTTCGTTTATTGCCATATCCTGGTAATAGCGCCGGTAGCTTCTATTTTTATTAATCAGGTCATATATCAGGTCATATATCATATGCCGGCTCTATTCGTATTCCTTAGGAACTGCACAGATCAAGACAAGGGGTTCATTTTTTGATTTATTCATGTACTGATGAATTTCTCCGGGTAGAACAAGAACAAAATCACCTTTTTGAACGGGCTTTTCTTTTTTGCCCTCAATTACAACAGCGCCTTTTCCTTCAATGATATAATTTACATGCTCAAAGGGATGCTGATGGTACGGGGTGTGTCCGTCCGGCTCGATTGTAAAAACCCGAAAGACAAAATTGGGCGAACCGTCTTGTTTCGATATGGGGATTTGTTTAAAGGCTTTGTGTGCACCTTCCATGACGACCTTAATTTTCTCCGTTACTTCAAGATTGGTGATTTTCATTAAAGACCTCCTTACCGGAATATTGCATATTGTGGTCTATTATATTTACATTTTTGTCTGTTTTTTGAAAACATTTATTTTATAAATCTTTGGTCCTTAACAATTTGACCGACAAGGGCAGGGATAAGTCTCTCCACCATTCATACTGTTTATGGGAGGCGGGCAGTGTAAACAGAGGACAATCCGGACAGACGGGCATCACACCCAGCGGCCGTAAAAAAACTACCGTCCATGAAGAATAATCTGGTATAATCCGATAACAAAAGGCAGAGAGGCGGATAATAAAGATAAAGGTAAACAGCTACATTATTTTTATAATCTTATCTTCGTCGCCTATTACCCATAAGAGATCTTTAGATGATAATTGATCATGGTAATATGACTGCCAACAAAATACTTTTCAGGCAGGAGGAATTATAAATGAGAATAGGTGGTTTTCAATTACACGAGCCTGTTCCTGAGTGCAATGAGCCTTATGTTCTGGCCACACTTCATCCCTGGATAGATGTCAACAATGTCGGCAGTCTGGTTCTGAACGAATTGGAGACAAGATTCGGGGCTACGGAATTGGGAACCCTATCCAAACCAGGTCATTTTTACGATTTCACGAGATACCGGCCTACTATCCATCTTGATGAGGGTATTCGTGACCTGTCCATACCCAATACAACAATTCACCATGCAAGAAGAGAAGGACAGAACGATCTTATCCTGCTTCGCCTCCTGGAACCCCATACCCATTCGGAGTTGTATATCAGTTCTGTATTGAAGCTTCTCAAAACCTTTAAAGCGAAGAGATATATTCTTCTGGGAAGCATGTATGATACGGTACCTCACACCAGACCTTTACTTGTCAGCGGATATGGAATGGGAGAAGATGCGATACGGGATATAAAGAAAATAGGCGCCCTGCCTATTACTTATCACGGCGCTTCAACCATTATAAATCTGATCACAAAAGAGGCGGCGGAATCAGGGATTGCAGCAATCGTGCTCATCGTCTCTCTGCCCCAGTATGTTATGTTTGGCGAGGATTATATGGGGAAGGTCAGGCTGATGGAGATATTGAACACGCTTTACAACATCCCTGTCGATAAAGAAGACTTCGAAAAAGCGCTGGAGCAGCGCAATTTAATAATCGAAAGAGTGGAAAACTCCCCGGAGGTTAAAATGCTCCTGCCTCAGCTTGAAAGTATGTATGACATGCGGATTAAAGCGATTAAGACAGATGGAATGCCACAACTTACTCCCGAAATGGAAGAACTCTTCTGGAAAATAATGGGAAAAGATGTAGGGAGAGCATAGTCCAACCCTATCAAAAGGTCGATTTTTTCGCTTGCAGTAAAAGCCCGCGGCGTATTGGATTACAACATTTTCCTTACCGTTTTTTCTTATTGTTGTAATTTCATGAGGAGGATATCAGTTATCCTCTCGGACGCCCTGCCATCACCATAAGGATTCACGGATTTCGACATCCTTTCGTACAAAACCCGGTCTTCCAGCAGATCCAGGGTGCCGTTCATGATATTATTCTGATCGGTTCCAACCAGCTTCACCGCACCTGCCTCTATGCCTTCAGGCCTCTCAGTGGTATTTCTCATCACAAGGACCGGTTTGCCCAGAGATGGCGCTTCCTCCTGAATACCACCGGAATCGGTTAAAATCAGATAGGAGTTGTTCATTAAAAAGACAAACTGCTCATATTCAAGGGGCTCAATAAGATAAATATTTTTAATCCCGCTTAATATCCTTTTTACCGGTCTTTGCACATTAGGATTAAGGTGAACAGGGTATACGATAGCCACGTCATCCCTCTTTTCCGCAATTGCCCTTAAGGCCTGACATATATGTTCAAAGCCTTCCCCGAAATTTTCCCGTCTGTGACCGGTGACTAAAAGCAGTTTCGAGTTTCGAGTTTCGAGTTCCAGGTTGTAATGCTCCTTAAAATAATCCTGATACACCTTTCTTCTGACTTTTGACTTCTGACTTTTGACTACCTGCAGGAGCGCATCTATGACAGTATTCCCTGTCACCCATATCTTTTCAAAATGATAATCGGTAAGCACGCTTAAAAGATGCCTGTTTTTTTCTTCGGGAAAGGGGCTGTATTTATCATACGTCCGGAGACCTGCCTCAACATGGCCTACGGGTATTTTCAAATAAAAAGCGGTAAGCCCTGCGACAAAGGCAGTTGTTGTATCTCCCTGAGCCAATACAATATCCGGCCTGACCGTTTCAAAAACCTCTTTGAGCCCTTTAAGAGATTTTATTGTTATGTCAAATAAATCCTGATTTGCCCTCATGATATCCAGATCATAGTCAGGGGAAATCCTGAAAATTGAAAGCACCTGATCAAGCATCTGCCGGTGTTGAGCCGTAACACAGACAGTCACGGCAAATTTTGATTTATGCTTTTTAAGCCTGTTTATTACAGGCGCCATTTTTATGGCCTCAGGTCTGGTGCCGAAAACAAGAAGTATTTTTTTCATAGTTCTCCAAAATGAATATATATAATCAGACTAACAAATACGTTTTGTTAAAGTTTTGCAATATATAGTAAATCTTCGCCTTCCAATAATGCATCGGATAGATAAAATGCATCTTTTTGAAAACGTTTTTTTGTTTTATTTCTAATAAGCCATTTAATAAAGGGATAAATAACCTTCCACTTTTTAACCTTTCTATTTGCTTCTATTTTCTCAATAGTGAATCCATATTTTTTCAGAATATATTTAATCTCCCCATAAAAAACAGGATTTATATGCTGATGATCATAGTCATCTAATTTATGCCTGGATTCTTCAGTAATCGAGCCGTAATACTTAAAATAATCGAGGTAACTGTAAAACAGGAACCTTATTCTTGATTTTATTGACATCACATTCGGCGTGCTAAGAACAAGGTAGCCGTTTGTTTTAAGCACCCTTGAACACTCCCTTATCAGATGGTGAGAGTTTTCTATATGTTCTATCCCTTCAATGCATATAACAAAATCAAACATTCTATCTTTATAAGGCAATGAATGATTAAGATTAAGCTGCACCACCCTCTTGTTTCTGTAAAGTATATTTTCACCCTCAAGATCACCTAAAAATACTGTAAATCCCATACTTTCAAGTTTCTTTGACAGTGCTCCCTGGCCGGAAGGAATATCAAGCACAACGCCTTTGTTCATCCCCTCCATAAAATTTAAAATATGTTCAGTAGTACCTTGCAAGGCATAGCTTTTAAGCTCATTCATAATTGTGATCCTCTATTTAAATCAAAACAATACGACTTCATTTACCGCTGATTTTTAAGCCTTCTATGTAGAGAGACGGGGAACCGCATGTACCGTAAAACCTTAAATCGTTCCCGACCTCTTTCACATTGCTCAGCAATTCAAAGATGTTTCCTGAAAAAATTACCCCTTTAAAGGGCCTTTTGCTGCCATTTTTGCATATATATCCTATCGCACCAAGGGAAAAGTCCCCGGTTACCGGATTTGCAGTATGCGTGCCCATAAGTTCCTCGATTATAACGCCATTTGTCAACTCACCTGTTACATCCCGCACACCTTTCTCAATGAAAAAGCTTCTTGGCGCACACCTCGGCGGTTCTTTCACCCCTCCCCGCGCACAATTGCCTGTAGACGGTACATTATATTTACGGCCGTAATAAACGTCGTAGAGAAATGCATCAAAATACCCGTTCTTTACAACAATGCTTTCACAAGAAGGGACTCCTTCGCCGTCAAAAGGGAAACTGTCTATTCCGTGTATACCGGAGTCTTTCATATTGATAATTTCAGAAAAGCACTTTGTTCCTCTCCTGCCCTTCAACATGGTTTTATCCTTATAAAGATTCTCTGAGAGAAAAGAGCCTGCGAGTATCCCCAGCATGTCAGAGGACGCCTGCGGGGTAAGTATCCCGTCATAAATACCTGTCTCAATCTGCTCGCTTGAAAGAAAAGAGACCGTCTTTCGGGCTGTATGTATCCCGAAGAGCTTTGCATCAATTTCATTCAACCGGTTGGACCACAGCCAGTCATACCATGAAACCTCATCTACATCCTTTGCTACCGCCATGGCAGAGAGCATATATAATGTCTTGCTGCCTTCTGTTGTTAAACCGTTGGAATTCATTATTTTTACCCGGATCTCAGCTTCCTGAAGCTCACAGTTCCTTGTAACAACAATCCTTTTATCATAGTCAATAATCGCCTTCTCCATCTCGATAAGCATAGCAACTTTGTGCATATCATCAGTTTTAAGGCCCTCGTTATCGTATATGTTCATGAAAGGGTAATCTTCATATTTCCCCGGAAAACCGGCGCTTTCATCTTTTTCCACATATGGCAAAAGAAAAACGCCATTTTCTATCAGTACCTCGATTGCGCTGTCGTCCCGGTCATATGTATAGGAAAAAACAAGTCTTTTATCCTTGATGCCTCGCAGTGCAATGCCTTCCTCTTCTTTGATCTCAACTCCGCACAACTGGGCATCTCTGGTTTCATATTTTTTTACTTTTTCTTTCAGGGAAAAAAGTTCATAACTGTCAAAGACCTTGCCGGCCCTGTCTTTTAACTTTTCATAATCCATTCAATTACCTCATTGTTGTTGGCTTTTCACTTTTAACCTTTTGCCTTTCGCCTTTAGCCTTTTGCCTTTAGCCTTTCACTATTCACTATCTACTATTCACTATTCACTGTTCTTACCATTGCTATTTCATCACATTCCGGAAATTTAGGACACTTTATACAATCAGACCATATCTTCTGTGGAAGCTCCCTTTTATCCACAGTCCGGAAACCGCATTTTTTAAAAAATTCCTCCTGGTATGTCAGGAGAAATATTTTGTCAATTTTAAAATCATAGGCCTCATCTATGCAGGCAGTAACAAGCTTTCTGCCGATACCCCTGCCCCTGAAGGACTCGGCAACACAGAGTGACCGTATTTCGGCAAGATCTTCCCAGCAGATATGGAGAGCGCCTGCACCGACAATAACCCCATTTTCCTCATAGACAAAGCAATCCCTCATGTTATCGTACAGCTCACCAAGGGATCTCGGCAGCATCTCCCCTTTTGAAGCAGAGAAATTTATGATGCTGTGGATCTGTTTTATATCCTTAATACCGGCTTTTCTCAGCATTATGCAACATCTCCTCTGACCTTAAAATTGTTCTTTCCGTAATCGCCGCTCCTCCGAGCATACGGGCAATTTCATTAACCCTCTCTGTTGTTGAAAGTTTCTTTATCATTGTCCTGGTGGCTTGCTTCCCCTGAACCTTCTCAACCAGGAAGTGATGATCTCCATACACTGCAATCTGGGGAAGGTGGGTTATACAAATTACCTGATGTTTTTTTGAAAGGTCTTTCAATCTTTTTCCCACCATATCGGCCACCCTTCCGCCAATGCCTGCATCAATTTCATCAAAAACAAGGGTTCGTTCCTCATCGCCCCCGATAACCCTCTTTATGGCAAGCATAATCCTCGACAACTCCCCGCCTGACGCTATCTTCCTTAATGGCTTGGGTTGCTCTCCAGGGTTTGTGCTTATCAGCAGCTCTATATCATCCCTGCCGTCTTCATCAATCATGCCCTTATCCGTCATCTCCACTTTGAATTGCATGCCCTTCATGGAGAGATAGCCAAGCTCATCTATAATTGCCTTTTCTATCCCCGGAGCCCCTTCCCTTCTTGCTGCGGACAGCTTGTCCGCAAGCTGCCCGATCCCGGCATCAAGTGAAATCTTCTTCTCCTCAAGCTCTTCAATATCATCGGAAATGCTTTTCAGATAGGCAAGCCTTTTTTGGGCCGTATCTTTATACATCATAATATCTGCATAGGTCTTTCCATATTTATTTTTAAGCGCATACAGCCTTGACAGCCTGTCATCGAGCCTTTGAAGCTCATCAGGATCATCATCCAGCATCTTTTCCATAGCCTTCATTTCCGATAAAACATCTTCAACAACAAAGGACATTGACTCGATTTTGACCTTCAATCCCTCTATTGCATCTATATCACCAAAGGGCTTCAAAAGCATAACAAAGGTGTTAAGCATTCCGTATACTGCGTTGTCGCCCTCATACATGCCTTCTCTGATCAACACAAGAACGTTCCGTATTTTCTCTGCGTCCTTTAACACCTTGAGTTTTTCTTTAATCTCAACCTCTTCACCTTCCCTCAGATTCTCCCTTTCTATCTCATCAATCTGAAACTCAAGGAGGGCAATTTCCTTGTCACGGCCTTCAATCTCCCTTTTCTTTGACTCCAGTGTTGCAGTAATTCCCTTCATCTCCCTCACCTTTTCAGCAAGGGACTTCCCCTCTCCCTCAAGCGATAATATATTATCCAACATCTCAATATAACTCGTTTTATCAAGGAGATGCTGAAATTCATTCTGTCCGTAAATATTGATAAGCGCATTGCCCAATTCGTCCACCCTACCCAAAGTAACCGGGTTATCATTCAGCAATGCCCTTGACCTGCCGGTAGCATTTATTACCCTCTTCAGCAAGTATTCCTCATCTTCCTTAAAAAAATGGCCAATTACCTCTGCCTGCCCGGCATTGCTCCTCACCATTTCTGAAGACGCTTTTGCGCTGATTAATGTGGAAAGCGCATTGATTATGATAGATTTGCCTGCCCCTGTCTCGCCGGTTATTACATTGAAACCGTCTTCAAATTCAACCTGCAGTTCATCAATAATTGCAAATCCTGTCACCTTGAGAAAGGTAAGCATTGTTACCTTTCACCCCATTTCAGTTTTGTTCTCAATATTTCAAAATATCCTTTCTGCTTGGATTTTATAAGGCTTACCGTATGTGTTGATTTCTTCATGATAACCTCATCCCCATATTCCAGAGGTATGCCTATCTGCCCGTCGAGGGTAAGGACAACCCTTTCACCGGGGGATAATAACGACGCCCTTATTGTTACGCATTCAGGCAGTATAATCGGTCTGTTCGTAAGCATATGCGGGCATATGGGCGACAGGACTATATTTTTTAAAGAGGGATAGATTATCGGCCCTCCGGCAGCCAACGAATATCCTGTCGATCCGGTGGGGGTAGATACTATAAGACCATCCCCCCTGATTGTCGTCAGGTACTCATCATCCACATATGTCTCAATATCAATAATCCGTGCAAGGGCATCTTTTGTAATTACCGCATCATTCAAGGCTACAAGTTCAAATATCTTTTCCTCTTCCCTTATTACAACAATGTCAAGCATAATTCTTTTGGATATTTCATAATCGTCTTTGAATACATGTCCCAGCACAGAAGGGAGCTCTTCTACCGAGACCTCGGTGAGAAAACCAAGACTCCCGAGATTCACCCCGAGTATCGGTACGTCTTCTTTCTTTATATGCCTCGATACACTGAGCAGTGTGCCGTCGCCTCCAAGGACCACTATCATATCGGCCTCATCGCCAACATGTTCTATTTCAATATATTTTTCATACCCAAGTATCCTTGCAGAATCTTCATCTAAATAAATTTCGTTCTGTTTCCCGAATTCTTCTATGATATGCCCGGCTATTTTCGCAGCATGTGCCTGGCCTTTTTTGCACACAATATGGACTCTTTTCATGTGAATACCTCTTGAATTACGTCAAACGCAACGACTGTTCTTTTTCGCATGACAAGGCCGTAGAGTAACGCATGACGTTTTTTTAACACATTGTTTGTCATTATTTTAACGTTTAATTCCTTAAGTATCTATCTCTCAAATGTAATGATACTGCTGTGAGCAATTTAAAAGCATTTTCCACGGTTGCCGTCTTATCGGGGTTAAGCAGATTACAAGTGGCCGGTGCAAGCAGGCTGTTTCCAATAATCATATCCATATCAACCCCTTTTTTCTCCAGAACTCTCCACATATTCACAAGCCTTCCGGATATGCTTTCCACATCCTCCCCTGAAAACTCTTCATAATATGTCGGTACTATGCCCCAACTTACCAAACCTCCCCTTTCCAGATATTTCTCAACATTGTCGTATGTTACAAAAATATCCCCGAAAGCGTAGGCATTGAAAGACAATATCTCGATGTTCAGGGAGAGTAAAAAATCCCAGTCAGGATTCCCGCACAGATGAAGGCCACGCGGTCCTTCTATATTGTTAAAGAAAGCGGTGAGTTCCTGTTTGGCCTTCACATTTTCATATCCGCACATGGCATTGAATATAAATTCGAGACCAGGGTCATCCACCCACACAAAGGCATTCTCATTCTTCATCTTCAACTCACTGTACTGTACATTTACCTTTTTTTGAATAAAAGAAAAGACAAGTGCACGCATTTCTTCATTATAAACTATAGGTTTATCATTCTCATCAACTATTTTCAGTGCAAGACTTATCGGGCTTATCACCTGGCCTCTGACAGATTTATACAAGGCAAGGTCCTGCGATAAAAATTGCCGGTATACAAGCGAATACCTGTCGGATATTCTGAAAAAATCAGGGTCATCTTCCCTCTCAAGATATGCCGGTATATCGTCCATAAACTTATCCGTATCAACAAACATCCTTAATCGTTCCTTATCTATGACAATACCGGGGAAGTTCTCCATGGCCTGCACATACATATCCTCATAATACGAAACCCCCGGCAACTGTGGCCAGAAAGGAATATCCAGGCCAAGGGCATGTTTTAACGCCGCATCAATATCAATATGGGGCATAATCCCCATTGCAGTCGTTGACAACTCCCCTTTAAATTTCAATCGTTTATTCACATTAAATCCTTAACAGATGGCCATACTGTTGTCAATCAATAGATTCCTCGAAGCCCTGCTTCGGGGTAGTTCATTTTTTTATCTCCTGCTGCCGGATGGATTGAATTACTCTCATAATGGTAGTATAATATCAATAGTTGATAAGATAAGTAGAAACTCCATCAAAGGATTGAAGGGGTGAACAATGAAAAAGACTCTTTTATTGGCTGTATTTATTCTGCTGGCGCTCTCCTTCGCTCTCCCTGCCGAAAGCTATTACAGGGGAGCTGGATATTACGGTGGGTATCGTTACTATCGGTATCATGGATGGAATTATCCACAGGTTTTTTTCGGAACATCGCTCATAGTACCGTGGTATGTTCCGGTTGCCCCTCCTGTATATGTCTACACCCAGCCGGTTGTTTATGGCGTTCCCGCTCAAAATCAAGCCTATGCATATCCGGACCCTGAATTTATAGCAAAGTACAAAAAGGGCGAGAACCCTCCCGGAGAATGGGTTACAGTTCCCGGCCAGTGGGTGGATAGCACATGGGTCCCTTCACACAAGGTACAAGTTCAGGTGAATCCTTAATATTTCATAACGGCATACTTTCCAGTATAGAATCAGGCGGCTATGGAAAATAATATCAATAAATAACACATTTCTTTTTGCATCCGGCAGTCTTTTTACCGGTACACTCCGCCCCTATCCCTACCCTGTGGCACAGGAAGAGATCATACTTTAAAGGATCTTCAGGAGAAAACTTTTTCAGTGCCTCGGTTATCTCCTTGGCTGCCCTGTATGTCGGGGTTTTACACCCCGTCCAACCGAGACATCTGCCAATCTTGAATAGATGTGTATCAAGGGGAATGATCAGATTTTTCTTATCAATAAAATTCCATAAACCAATATCCACTTCATCTTTTCTTACCATCCAACGAAAATAAAGGTTCCATCTCTTCAATGGGCTCGACTTTAACGGCTTTGGAAAGAAAAATGTGAGTTCATTGCTCTTTCCGAAAAAATGTTCTCTCACCTTCCACAGCGTTTCCCTCGTGTCGCCTTGATAAAAATACTCGATCATCTTCCCGATACTGTCGAATTCATCAATTATTTTTTTCAAAACATTGAATAGATCAGCAATGTCTTCGCCTTTTTGAAACCGGTAATACAAACTGTTAAACCCTGAAAAATCTCCTTGCTGTATAAACGCACCCAGATTGCCGCCCATAAGCTTGAAAATGCTCGTAAGAAATCTCTTAAAGAGGTCTATCTTTCCATAGGCAAACTGGGAGGCAAGAAACCCTGCTATCTCTTTATCTCTATTTTCACCGTACCTATGCAAAAACTCAACGGGGTCATTATCGGCAAGCCCTTGCAGGCTCCCTCTTTCTTGTATGTATATTTCTTCCAGATTAATTTGCTATCTCCTGGTTTACATTTTATGGTTCACAACAAAGGCAGTTGAAAAGGTAAAATATGTAACATGGAACAATTCATTTACTGTTTGCCATTCGCTGTTTTCAGCCTGTTTTTCCATTCGATGATATGGTCCTTGAATAACTTGCCTGCTTCTTCCACGCTGTCGTTCCACTCATCCCATGCCTGGATGTTAGGCTCTACACCGCTGCCTGTAATGCCTATCTCTCCCAGACGATTTGTTATTTTCTCTCTGACCGTTGTCTCCCTTTTCCCCGTCTCGTCTAAAAAGGTTTTCTGCATCATTTCCATTTCGTGTTTAAAAGGCTCCTTCAAACCTTCACCTATAACTTTAAGTAGTTCAACCAACAGCTCGTTATTACTACTAATATCAAACTCATCTATTAACCGGTCCATTAAAATCGACTTCTTCAGCCCTTCATCTGCTCCAATCCTCGCCATCTCCCCGTCAACACCATTACCATCGATAATGCCCTTAAGATATCTTCTTACTACTGCTTTAACTTTGTTTTCTGTTTCCTTTAAAGCTAAGGACTTCTTCTCTTCCTCATCCATGACAAGATCTTTTGTTCTCTCCATGGCCAATTCTATTGCGCTTTTTATAGCTGACATCCTACACCTCTGAAGTACCAATTCGCCTTCATTTCATTCATATAACTTTATTGACTTCGTCCGTGTACCCGCTTGCGGGTGTTCCTCGACATACTAAAATGTACGCCTCCGTCGCCCGGGTACCCTCCGGGTGCTATATTTGAATCCAAATTGGTATAAGATAACAAGAAGGCAAAAAACCTTCTATTTGTGTCTGTAGTCCACAACATCATTTATTCCCGAAATCAACCGGATAAGCATCGCCTTTATCGTACACCTGGGGGCTATATTCTACCACAAGTGCATCCTCAAGCCCGTAGAAGATATGTCCGCAATTTGTCTTTACGCGTATCCTGTCGCCTTTTACCAGGATATGATCTTCCTTCCTGGAGGTGTCCATGTCCAGGAATATTGCCTGTATCCTGCCGCTTATCACATAGAATGTCTCTTCTTTATGTTTATGAACATGACTCCCTCTGAAAAATCCCTTTTTTAATTCAAAAAATGCCAGATGCCTTATTTCCTCTTTATATGCAATCTGGGCAAATTCTCCCTTTTCCTCTATCCACCATTTTGCACCATCCACATCCTTTGTATTGGGAAGCTTTTCTATCGTTACCATGTCCATCATAACCTCACACATATCATTTAAATTTTTAACATAATATAAAGGTTACATTGAAAGTGGTCAAGGAAAAGAGTGAGATAATGCTAAAACGCGCCTGTGCCCCGACCTTTTACATTCCGTTTTCATTTTTGTGTTTGGCCAAGGGCATGTTCGGGGAAAATGAACCGGCCTCTCCCTGTTAAAATTCAAGGGCAAACTCTTATATGTAGACCCGTGATAAAACAGTGTACGAAGTGTTGTCCATATTGGCTTTGCGGCTAATTAAAAATTTTCAGACACATAGTCTGAATTCAATTTTCAACGGCCTGTTGCCCGAATCCCCTTTGATCCCAACCCCGTATTTGTTCTTAACATGTCTTCATTATGAAGATTTGTGCCTTCCGGATTTTCACCTGTTTCATAAAAAAGGTGCAGGGGACGAAGATACATCTTGCAAATA
>JAPLKC010000076.1 GCA_026388255.1 Pseudomonadota bacterium
ACCATGGCTCTTTTCTGTTCTGCACTCCAATACCTTCTTCTCTCAACTGATGTAATGACCTCTATCGGACTCATATTCACCTTCCTTCTGATTATAGTAATAACTCTATGGCTATTACTACAACTTATTTTGGTTGTATGATTGTCCGGCTAAAACGGGGGCTACTCCAAATTTTATCGTTCTATTCATGATATCAGTAAATCCCAGTTCAAGTCCAAATTCTTCGAGGAATATAAGGAGATGGAAGGCAATCTGGGCATTGGAGCAATTAGCGACCGGGACGCCCAGCCTCTGATTATAGGATCAAAATTCGGAACCTTTGCTATTGTATTTACAGGCCTTGTGGAGAATACAAACGAACTGGCTGCGGAACTTCTTGAACAAGGAGCGACCTTTGGCGAAATGCAGACCGGAGGTGTTAATTCTGTTGAGTTGATTGCAAAGCTGATCAACCAAGGGGAAAACCTGATTGATGGTATCCTTGGGCTCTATGACCGAATCAAGGGATCTGCCTCCATTCTTATCATGAAAGAAGATGGCATTTACGCAGCCCGTGACCGTCTTGGCCGGATGCCACTTGTCGTTGGAGAAAATGACGGCGACTATGTCATTGCCACCGAAACGTGCTCTTTTCTGAATTTAGGTTATCAAATCACCAAATATCTCAAACCCGGTGAGATTATCCGTGTGGGAAAAAATGGATTGGAGGAGCAGTTTCCAGGAAAGAAAGAAAACCAGATATGTGCGTTCCTGTGGATCTACACCGGATACCCGGCTTCAAGCTACGAAGGGATCAGCGTTGAGCTTGTGCGCGAACGCTCCGGGAGATTTCTGGCTAAAAGAGATGATGTTGAAGCAGATCTTGTTGCAGGGGTTCCTGATTCGGGTGTTGGCCATGCTATTGGATATTCTATGGAATCCGGGCTTCCTCAACGGAGACCGCTTGTGAAATATACTCCTGGATATGGAAGGAGCTACACACCTCCTGCCCAGGAGATTCGGGATCTTGTGGCAAAAATGAAGCTTATCCCGATCAAGGACGTCATTACCGGTAACCGCATCATCCTCTGCGAGGACTCCATAGTCCGCGGAACACAGCTTAAGAATTATACCCTGAAGAAGCTATGGGAATCCGGGGCCAAGGAGATACATGTCCGTCCGGCTTGTCCACCCCTTATGTTCCCCTGCAAATATGCACTGTCTACCCGGTCTATTGACGAACTGATTGCCCGCCGGGCAATATGGGCGATGGAAGGACATGATACGGAAAATATCAGGGATTATCTCGATGACAGTTCAGAAAAGTACCGGAAAATGATCGACTGGATTGCCCGGGAGCTTGGCGTGACAACATTGCGGTATCAGCGGATTAGCGACATGGTTGAAGCAATCGGCCTTCCCCGCGAGAAGCTTTGTCTCCATTGCTGGACAGGCTAATTTACTGAATAGAGGATAGTTCTGTTGTAATCTCAGAGAATTTTGTTTTACCTATATTTCACTATTAGCCTAAAAAAAATGTCTCCTTAAATTGAGACAGCCTTTGTTTTTTGTATAATCCTCTGTTTTATTCCTTTAAAAGATTCTTTTGTGCTTCTCTTAAAAGCCCTATAAGGGTATCTATTGTTTCCGGCGCCAGAAAAATGCCCTCTGGGGTAGATGATAGCTCTCCGTCATTAATAATCTGGTAGACTCGCAAATCAATAACCTTGACCCCTTTATGATCTTCTGTGGTAACCACTATCCTTTGCTTTCCGTTCCGTGTAATTTTTCCTATTAACACCGATCCTCCTCGAGTTGTCTGTTTTGTCTAATAAATCAAGACTTATTTAAACGGTATGTCCATACATTTCCCTCATTATCTCCTAAAACCGCCTTATTAAAGCCGGCTTTTTTGAGATGAACGAAAAAATTTGTTTCATCTACAATTCTTTCAATTGATGTTTCACGGAATAGTGGACACATTAATTTTATTGATGCCTTATCCGGGCCACCAAGCTCTATGTCAATGAACATGCCTTTGTTGAGATAATATTGCTCCAATTCGTTTGCCAACATTTCACGCTGTTTAATCATAAGTTGGTTCGCAACATTAGTACATATATATTTAATATGTTTTTCCCTTGAGATTGCTTTGTGCATTAGCCCCTGCGCTGCAATATATTGAGATGATCCCGCCTTAATTGCTCCAAGATGTTTTTTCGCATCACCGACTCTACCCCATACGGTTTTTGTTGGGTCTGTATCAAGCTTATAGCCGTCTGCAAGAGCGTTTCTGGCTTCATCTAAATGCTCAGCTGGAGCCATAAGCAAGAAAGGTTTTTCCGTCTCAGTTTTCCTCGACAACCTTGTATGGACAACTTTTCGGGATAAAGAACCATCCCCGGATAGTTTACCATCGTTTGCATATGATTTTTCCAATCAAGCCTCCTTGTGGTGCTTTTAGATTTTGCTTATATGCTTTGTGCTGCTGCTCTTAAGACCCTAAAGCCGTTCGCTCTGATGCTGAGGTAAGTTAATGTTTATTGCAATAATATTAAATTATAACACATTATGAGTTTTAATACTATGCCTTTTGTTGGGTGCATGCAAGACCGACATGGGGATTGAACATGCCCCTGCCCCCCGATATGACCTGCTGCCGAAGCTCATTTTTCCGGCAATGACCGTTGGATGCAAGCCCCTTCTGTAAATAGAGAGGTAAAAACAGAGTTTTGCAAAGGTCTTGACTTTATTACCTGAGAAGAAAAAGAACGATGAGGTGTACTCCAAATTTATTGTAAATCAGAATTAATCATCAGAGGTTATAAACGCGGGACCATCTATGGCAATTCCATCATAATGGTTTTTGTGATACAGAAAATAGATAGAATCGAGGTCTATATAATCAAACCCGCTTGTACCGGATGCAAAGAAGATGCCTGCCGATAATCCGACCATTGTTTCCGTCATGCACCCTATCATCAGTTTGAGTCCGTGTTTTTTTGCAATCTTATATATTCTTATGGATTCGGCAATGCCGCTTTTTGCGATTTTGATGTTGACGCCATCGCAAAGATCCTCTAAAATGGCCCTGCCCAGGTCTTCAACGGTAAATATTGTCTCATCGAGAATAACAGGAATAGGTGAATATTTTTTTATCTCCTTCAAGCCTTTGTAATCAGTTTTTGGTAGAGGCTGCTCATAGAGTTCGATATTGTAACCATAATGCCCGATGAGATCGGTCATCTTCAGGAAAGATTTGATGCTATATCCCTGATTGCAGTCAAGACGCAATACGAAGCCTTCCCTGTTATTTTTCAACGTTCGATGCACAAAAGATATGAGTTTGATATCCTCTTCAACGTTGCCGCTCACCTTCAGCTTAAAGATGGTAAAATTCTTTTTAAGCGTGTGCTTCAACCACTTTGTAAGCACTTGATAGTCCGTACTGTACGGTATCGTTATATCTGTTTCTATTCGCGTTGTTTTGCCTCCCCAAAAATCATGTTCCGAAATCTGCCTGCTATTGAGCAGGGCCCGGAACAACGCCGTTTCCAACCCTGATATGGTCATCGGATTTGCAGGATATGCTCTGCGAAATTGTCCGATATGTTCTTCGTAGCTTTCGACAGGCATGTTCATAAGCCTCAGCGAAACCTCTGCAAGCACACCCTTTATCGCCGGCATGGTCTCATTTTTTATAGCAAAGCTTGTAGGGCATTCACCTATCCCGTATGAGCCGTTTTTCAGGGTTACTCTAACAATGAAGCTTTTTATTACATCCTTCCTCCCCAGAGAGGTGGAAAAGGTTGTTCTGAGCGGTTTTGCGATTTCATAAAAACGGATATTTTTGATACTGTTCATTGGTTTTATATAACACTGCCGAAATGTATCTGCTTGTTATGGATAATAAAATCTTGTTCTGCAAGTTGATTAAAACCTTCACCAAACCTTTTCATAAAGGTGTTTACCATTACCGTATTGCCTGTCTCTGCTGCTTCAATGAATCTTTCTGAGCCTATATTAAGCATCACATGGTTAATAAAATCCGGTCTGTCTTCCGCTGATACAAAAATCAGATCACCGGGCTTAAGGCGATTACAGGAAACCTTTTTCGTTGCCATCCATTGTTCCTGCGCATCACGGGGAATGTCAATATTGTTTACGCGATAAACAAGGTTTGTAAGACCGGAACAATCTACGCCGGTATTGATGGCATTGGGCGTTGAGCGTTGGATGTTGAATATTGAATTATCAACCTTTTGCCTTCCTCCCGGCAATTGAGTCATAAACATGCTCCTGCCGCCCCAAAGATAAGGAGTACCAAGAAAAAGCCTGCCTGTACTGACAATCGCCTTTCTTAACATACGCTCATTCAAGTTAGCTTCAGTACCGTTTACATCGTCTTTGCTTATATACCCCCTTTTATTATCGGCAAGTATTACGGCATAATATTCTTTATTTGCTGTTTCATTAACCGTGAATTTTGTCCCGATTGAGACCGTCATCAAGATACCTGCATTCTCTGACTGGCTTTTTAAAATACGGGCAGTTTTATTTTTTACAACCGCATTATATGTTGCCAGTGCATTAATCATGGCAACGCCGGCTTTTCTGATCCATCCGGGATAGCCCCGGTATGTATTTTTCTGTTGTTCCATCGCTTCTACATAATACCAGTCGTCAATCTCGTCCAGATACCACAGCGTTTCATTATAAAGAACCTGTGTTTCCTGCAGATCATCATGAATATATGCAGGCTTTGCATCGACAGGCTTACCCCTGAGATCTGCAACAGGTACTGTGACTATCAATATTTTATCCGTTATTTCCATATTTGATGCTCAAATGTTCTTCACCTGATATCATAGCAAAATGTTTTGTGCAAGGAAATTCCGGTAGGAAATGGCGGAACTACATGATAGCGTTTCTCAATTGTCTATGATGTCTTCGAAGACGCTGTACTTTAGCAGGAAAAAGGGAGCAAGGGGCGCCCCCTTTGTTTTTCCGTTATTTGTTGTCTTTATCGCTATACACCTTTTCTTCGTCAAAGACCTTTGTGCCTGATATATTCCAGCCGTTTTCCCATATTCTGTAGAAACAGCTCCAGTAGCCTGTATGGCAGGCAGCAACTTTCTGGTCAACTGTAATTAGAATCGTATCGTTATCACAGTCGATACGAACGGATTTTACCTCCTGCGTATGACCTGACGATTCGCCTTTAAGCCACAGCTTCTGTCTTGACCTCGAAAAATAATGCGCCTTGCCTGTTTTTAATGTGAGTTCAAAGGACTCGTTATTCATATATGCAACCATCAATACGTCTTTTGTTTTCTCGTCCTGGACAACAACAGGCACAAGCCCTTTTTCATCCCATTTTATAACTTCCATAATGCTCTCCTGAAATATTAATTTTTACAGTACACAGTTTTTATCCTGCAATATCATATTTAATCCGGCATCCTAAAAGTCACTCTCTATCCGGATTAAACCTGTCAAAATCCAAATTTATTTAAAGTCTTACCGCCACCCCCCTGTCTCTCAGGTACTGTTTGGCATCGATAATCGTATGCTCCCTGTAGTGAAATATGGATGCGGCAAGGACTGCATCAGCCTTTGCATCAACAAGACCTTCGTATAAGTGTTCCAACGTGCCGACCCCTCCTGAGGCAATTACCGGGATATTTACTGCTTCAGAAATAGCCCTTGTAAGCTCTATGTCATAACCGATTTTTGTCCCATCCCTATCCATACTTGTAAGCAAAATTTCGCCTGCCCCAAGCCTTTCCGCATCTTTTGCCCACTGGACAGCGTCAACGCCGGTTGATTTTCGTCCTCCATATGTAAAAACCTCAAAACCATCGCCACTTCTCTTCGCATCAATGGCAAGACAAATACACTGGCTCCCGAATGTCTCGCTCGCTTCTTTTATAAATTCAGGGGACTCGATAGCAGTTGTGTTTACCGTAATCTTGTCTGCACCGGCAAGAAGTATCTCCCGTATATCTTTGATTGTCCGTATTCCGCCCCCGACAGTAAGAGGCATAAACACCTCATTGGCAACCTTTTCAACAACCTTAATGATCGTTTTTCTTCTCTCATGAGAGGCGGTTATATCAAGAAAGCATAGTTCGTCTGCCATTTCTGCTTCATACGTCTTTGCATTATCCACAGGATCGCCTGCGTCTTTAAGTCCCAAAAAATTTATCCCTTTAACCACTCTGCCTTCCATCACATCAAGACAGGGGATAATTCTTTTAGTCAGCATATTTCACTGCCTCTTCAATCTTTATCAATCCTTCGTACACGGCTTTTCCCAGAATAGCTGCCCATGCGCCCATATCCTTCAATCGCTTCACGTCATCAATGCTTGTAACTCCGCCGCTTGCTATAACGGGGAGTTTCGTCATCTTCAGGAGCGTCTCCATACCTTCGTAATCAGGGCCTGACAACATACCGTCCCTTGCTATGCTTGTACACAGGACAGCCATAATGCCGATGCGCTCCGATGCTTCAAGAATCTCTCTTACATCCTTATCAACCGTTGTTTTCCATCCACGCGACATAGGCTTGCCTTCGAGGAGGTCAAGACCGAGGATAATGTTGCTGAATATGGACAACCCCTGGAAAAAACTGTCATCCTCAAGGGCCTGAGTACCCACAATGATGCCATCTACACCCATCCCGGAATAGTACTTAATGTCGTCTTCAGTTCTTATTCCCCCGCCTGTTTCCATATAACCGTCTACTTTTAGCCGGACGTTTTTAATAATCTCATGGTGGACACGTTTTCCTGTCCTTGCACCATCAAGGTCAATGATATGGAAATCCCGCGCCCCTCTATCAATCATCTCTTCGATCTTTGCCACAGGGTCGTTGCTGTAAACGGTTACCTTTGTAAAATCCCCCTTTACCAGTCTGACGGCTTTGTTATCTATTAAATCCATTGCGAAAAGAGCTTTCATCAAAAAATCCGGGCAGCCTGCGTTTTCATTTCAGATCGTCTGCAAGTGAATCCAAACCTTTTTCTATACCTTCCTGTGACAGTACATCCACGGTAATCCACTTTGCACCCCTCTTGAAAAACTTTCCGATATCAAGGACATTTTCGCTTAACGAACGCTGATCCTCGTCAAAAACAAAAATGCGTTTTATACTGTCGTTTTCAATAATGTGCATATGGAAACCGACACCGGCCGGTTTCTCAACGCCAAAATCACTCCCTTTTCGCTCCTCGAACCTGAATATATAAACATGGAGATATTTCTTTTTCTCCTTGCCCCATTCATATTGTATCTTCCTGTAATCCAGTTCCGCACCTGTCTGGTTGCCTACAACTATTTCTGCATCTGTGTGGATTTTTCCGACCTTTATAAGCTTGCCGCAATACTTGCATTTATCAATTTTTCTTGTCTCTTTGTCAATTGCCATTTTTTCCACAAAAACCCCTATCGGATTTTCCTGTGCCAAAATAGAACCGTCGCATAATACGGTCAAGGAAACCGTCAGCATAGCCAAATAAACAAGAAAAAACCTGTTAACATATTTTCTTATGGATAGCATAATCTTGTAATTCTATAGGAAAGTAGCGGCAAAATAAAGCATAAAAAGCGGATAGCAATTAATCCCCTTTTCTAATACAGACTTGCGAATACTTTCTTGTGGGAAAGCGCTTTCTTATCTCACAAGGTTTGACAGTATAAGGACAGTTGCATAAGGAAAAAGCATAAGGATTATGATCGAAATGATATATGAAGGTAAATAGTATAAACTCCCTCTAAACACTGTTGCGAGTGGTATATCCTTTGCCATGCCTGCCACAACATAACAACAGATGCCGATAGGCGGCATGATCGAGCCCATTGTTGTTACAATACAGATGACCTGTCCAAACCATATCGGGTCATAACCCATTGCCATAACAATCGGATAGAATATGGGAAGGGATACGAGGAGAAAAGCAAGGGCATCCATTACGCATCCACCTATTATATAGCACAGCATAATTATCCAGAAGAGAACCCAGTTTGGCAAAGCCAGGGAGCTGATCAGGTTGGCTGCCTCAAAGGGCAGTCTTGTGACAGCAAGGAAACGACTGAACACCACAGCGCCGGCAACAATCATGAATACGAGACATGAGATGCGAAGCGTATCTACTATAGATGCAAGAAAACCTTTCCAGGAGAGTTTTCTCCTTATTAGACACAAAACCAGAGCAACTGCACAGCTTGCAGCCGCTGCTTCTGTGGCAGTAACAACGCCTGTAAAGAGGGCATACATGATGAGGGCAAAAAGAATAAAAATGTCAAGTAGATCGGGAATAGCTTTTATTCTTTGAAGCCATGTGCTCTTAGGTCCTTTTGGACCCCAGTCAGGATGTCGCCAGCAAATATAAACAACAGTTGCCGCGATTAAAACGGTAAGTATAGCGCTGGGTATCACATTTCCAAAAAAGAGCTTTCCTATAGACTGACCTGTATAAATTCCATACACAACGAGTACTATACTCGGAGGTATAAGAACACCGAGTGTTGCCCCGGCAGCAACAGAGCCGGCACTCAGTTGAGGGTGGTAGTTATACTTTTTCATCTCCGGTATTGCTACAGTGCTCATAGTTGCGGCGGTTGCCGTATTGGAACCGCTTATTGCTGAAAAGATGGCGCACGCCATGATTGTTGTTATTGCAAGACCGCCCTTGTAATGGCCGAACCACTTGTGAGTAGCGCTGTAGAGACTGGTGTTATACCCGCCATAATGGGCAAATTCACCGACCAGGATAAACATCGGGATAACTGTAAGTCCATAACTCGAGAAAATATTCCATAGGTCTATGCCTATCATTCCAAGGGCAGCCTCCACGGATGTCACATATGCCACCCCAAGAAAACCTATCAGCGCCATGGTAAAGGCGGCAGGTATCTTGAGTAAAAACAGGACAGCAAACATGATAACGATGCCATATACTCCGACAATAGGACCTTCCATGCTTATCGCTCCTTTGGATTTAGTAGGGTCTTGAAAAAATCAACAACAAGGGTAAGGGATAAGACTGCAAACCCCAACGATACAGAAAAAATAAAAGGATGGTAAATCATTTTCAGAGTTTCTGAGACCTCATGAGATTCCCATATCTTCATGCCCCATACCGATATCTGCCAGGAAACGACAGTAAAGAATATCATAGTAATAAAATAGTTCACACCGTCAAGCACTCTGTTTACTTTTTTCGGGAACTTCTCTGTCAGTATATCCACAAGGATATTGTCCTTTCTCTTCTGGGTATAACCAAGGGCAAAGGCTATTACAATGGCTCCTAAAAACGATACGAGTTCATATGCGCCCCTGAAGGGGATATGGAACATTCTCAAAATTACATTAATCGTGGCGATAGACATGAGTAAAATTACCGCAATACCACCTAAAATCAGCATGATCTTGTTAAGGTAGCGTTCTATCTTTTCAAGATATTTCATTGTTTTCCTCCGCTGATTGATAGAGTTGTATACAATATGTTCATGGAACATAAAAAGGCGCCCGAAGTTCAGACGCCTTTTTATGTTTTCCCGTTACTTGTATTGTTTTTCGTATTTTGCCTTTAATGCCAGAACATCTTTTACTATTTGCTCACCTGGCAGGCCCAGGGCATTTACCTTCTTTACATACGCATCTATGATGGGATTCAGGAGTTTTGGGATCTCTGCTTTGTCAGCAGCCGGAAGTTCAAAGATCTGAAGATTATACTTCTCTTTTGCCCAGGCAAGCGATTCCTGTACATGGTCGTCCACATATTTACCTGTCCATTCAGCCTGCTCGCGTTTCATATCATCAAAGAGTTTCTTCACATCCGCAGGAAGTGAGTTCCATTTATCTTTATTCATAACAACGGCAAAGGTAACAACCCACAGATTTGCTATTGTTGCATTGGGAGTATAAGCAGCATAATTAAAATCTTTAAGAACTTCCATTGAAGATACATGTCCCTTAACCACACCTTTTTGAATTGCTTCGGGTGTGTCAGACTGTGGCATAGCGACCGGTATACCGCCCAGATTTTTTATTATGTCTGCCTGGGTCCCTCCTACCCTCAATTCCAATCCCTTTAGGTCTTTTAATGATTTAACCGGAATTTTTGTCATAATATTTGCAGGTGGACATGTAAACATGGTAAGGATTTTCACCTTGTCAAATTCCTTGGCATTGTATTTTTCAACAAGGTCAAGAAGGGCAAGACTTGCTGCTTTTGCACTTGAAAATCCCACCGGCAGGTCAACAGCCTCCGAGATAGGGAAACGGCCGGGCTGGTAACTCATTGCGAAGTTCCCGATATCGGCCATCCCTGAAATAACCCCGTCAAATATGTTTTTGGCGGGTAGTAGCGTCCCACCGGGAAAGGTTTGTACCTTGACCTTTCCATTAGTCCTTTTTTCCACTTCTTTTGCCCATCTTTCCATCTGGACGCACGGGAATGTCGGAGCAGGCGGGAAGTTTGCGTATTTAAGCGTTATTACTGCTTGGCTGTAAGATTCTTTAGGCATGGTGAGATAAAAACCTGATAAAAGAGTAAATGCTACAAAAATTAACAATAAACCTTTCACTTTCATAAAAAACCCCCTTATTTATTAAGATTAAACCGTCCCATTACCACTTTTTAAAAGAGTATGGAGACAAAAGCAACTTTGTATTTTGTATCCAAAATATCGTCCCTGATGCACTTCTACTGCATTGATATGTTTTTGTCAAGAAGTTTTTGGAATTAATAATTAGAGTAAAAAGATAATAAATCAGATACCTTATCATGATCGCCTTATTGTTAAGTAACATATAATATGTATAAGGTCATGGAAGGTGTAAAACCTTGCATGACCTTATATTGAAGATTTTACTCGAATATCTTCTGTTGCCGCCGCCAAATCCATTTTAAATGCCATTTATCGTTTTTCATAGTGCTTATTGATTAACACAATGCCTTTTTTTATGTCAAGTAAAAATGTATTAATTAAAACACAAAAAAAATTTTTAGCACTTAATGTAAGGAGTATCAGGTAATCATCTTCTCGGCTACCCTGTAAGCTTCTATTAAGCCTGACGGGTCTGCTGTGCCTTTGCCGGCTATATTGTAACCTGTACCATGCCCCGGTGAAGTACGAATAAACGGCAGTCCCAGCGTAATATTCACCGTCTTTTCGAAGCCGGTAGTCTTTACCGGGATAAGTCCCTGGTCGTGATACATGGCAATATAGGCGTCGCAGTCTACTTTGTGGAATAATGTATCTGCCGGAAACGGACCTTCAACATCTATATTTAAGGACCTTGCCCTGGATATCGCTTCATGGATCATGATCTCTTCGCTGCCCATAATACCCTGTTCGCCTGCATGAGGGTTGAGCCCGCATACTTTAATCCGGGGCTTTTTAATGTTGAAATATCCTGTCATGGATCGGCAGGTGACAGAGATGCATGTAAATATATTGTCAACGTTGAGAGAGTCTGGAACATCCTTGAGAGGAATATGAATCGTCACGAGGGATACGCGCATGCTCCTGTTAACCATCATCATAATATAGTCCTTGACTCCCCCGAAATGTGCAAGAAGTTCTGTATGGCCCATAAAGGGAATGCCTGCAGAACGGATAGACGTTTTATTTATTGGGCATGTAACGATTGCGGAGACATCTCCTGAAAAAATAAGTTTCAGTGCCTCTATGATATATTGATAAGAAGCATTACCGTATTTTGCATCAATTATGCCGAATCGGACACTATCTATCAGTCCAAGGTCAATAAATTCAATATCTCCCGGTCTGCCCTGCTTAAAACATTTAAAGTTGAATACCTTATCTTTAAAGAGATATTTTGATAGATAATTAACAGGTTTTATATCGCCTATCAGGACCGGGATGCTGTTTCTGCAGATGCTCCTTAGAGATTTCAAAGCAACTTCCCCGCCGATTCCTGCGGGGTCGCCCATTGTTATTGCGATTCTTTTCAGATTTTGACCTCAATATATGAAGATTTGCGCAGTTTATTGATATATTCTTTGTATTTTTTCTCAGATTCCTCCTGAATTATCCTTTCATGAATTTTATCTTTTACTGTCTCAAAGGCAACAGTTTCGCCCTGTTTTGTTTCGATGAGCTTCAGGATAAGAAATCCATAGGGGGTTCGTATGACACTCGTATATTCGCCCGGCGTGAGAGTCCGCACTGCCCCTTTCAATTCCGGTATAAGATCTTCGCTTTTAACGAGTCCTATATCGCCACCGTCAAGACCGGAAGGGTCATCGGAAAATTCTTTGGCAATTGATTCAAAGGGCTTTCCTTCCTTTAATTGGTTGTACGCGGTCATTGCCTTATTTTGCGGATCTTTTTGATTATTTGAAATGAATATCTGTCTTAGCCTGTAAACTTCTTCTTTGTAATCAACTATATGTTTGTTGTAAAACTCTATCAAATTATTGTCTGTAACAAGAACCTCCGGGGAAATTACCTGCGATAGCACCTTAGACCGAAGTAAGTTTGTTTTCAAGCCTTCAACAAAATCTTTAAAATTGACATTGTCTTTTTTGAGTTGTTCCTTCAGTTCCTCTTCGGTAATAAGATATTGCTTTTTAATATTGTTTATAATGGAGTCAATTTCTTTATTGGATACATCAATTTTAAATTTTTTTGCTTGCTGTTTTATCAGCAGGTTATCTATCAGTGCACCTATCTTTTCAAGCAACTGGATGTTCCTGAAATACTCGTTTACGGATACATATTTGCCGTGTTTTTCAACGTGGACATATTGTTCCAATTCCTTCAGGGTTATTAAATCATCGTTAACGATGGCAATAACCCTGTCGACTATTTCACAGTTGGAAATGCGCGGGAAAATAATTATCAGGGCAAGCAGCGCTGCTACAACAAAACGGTTCATTTCTTAGCCGGTGCAACATCCTTGGTTTGTGGTTTTTCAACCTTGTCCTGTGTCCCTGGTTTGGCGCCTGCTTCCGGTTTAACTTCCGGTTTGGCTCCTGCCTCAGGTTTAGTCTCCGGTTTGGCGCCTGCTTCCGGTTTAACTTCCGGTTTGGCTGCTGCCTCAGGTTTTGCTGCTGCTTCCGGTTTAACTTCTTTCAGAAGTTCTTCTTTTATTGTAATCTTGGCTTCTTTTTTTAAGCTGCCTATATATTTATCTAAAAGCTCCGCCTGTTTTTCCTGAGCCATTTTTTGTTTTATAAAGTCTTTTACCTCATCAAAGGAAGCATAGGCGGGTGGCTTTATACCCTCCAATTTTATTATATGGAAACCGAATTTGGTCTTTACAATCCCGCTCATCTGGCCAACCTTCGCAAGCTTAAGCACCGCTTCTTCATATTCAGGCACAAGCGTTCCTTTAGGATGATACCCCAACTCTCCGCCGTTTGCACCTGCCTGAGGATCAATCGAATATTTCTTTGCAAGCTCTATAAAGTCTTCGCCTTTTTGAAGTTTGGCCTGTATCTGCTTTGCTTCTCCTTCAGTTTTAACAAGAATGTGACGGGTATTTATTTCCCTGTCCCTTTTAAAATTTTCTTTATTGGTGTCGTAGTACTTTTTCAGATCTCCATCTGTTATGCTTGTATCGGCATTTATCCTCTTTTTTAATACAGATTCTATAAGAAGCTGATCCTTTATATCGCCCAATCTGTCCTGGAACTCTTTCTCGCTGTCAACTTTTTCCTTCTTTGCTTCCCTGAGAAGGAGTTTTTTGACGACCAGTCTATCAAGATAATTTTTTTTGCCGGTCTGGGTGGCAACAAGCATTTTCATGTTTGTTGGTATTTTATCGAGTTCTTTGTTGAATTCCTCGAGGGTTATGCTTTCATTGTCGATAGTTACAAGGGTTGTGCCATTTTCCTTTTTTGAGCAGGAAAAAACAAAAAAGAGCAGACAAATACAAATGAAAAATTTTTTCATCAAGTCACCTCATTATTCTTATATTCTCAACAATCAGTTTTCAACGGCCGCTCTTTTGTCCAACAGCCAATAAGTTTATCAAAAAAATGCATGCTGATTTCTGATTGCCGGGTGTTGTTTCTCTTATATCATATTGAAATTATTTCCTTCAAGATATTTCTTGCTAAATTTATGAGATCTTCTGTTTTTTTATCGGTTGGTACAATAATCTTCCCGTCAGGCAAAAGTTTTAATCCGGATTGGCCTTTTTGTATAAACCGTAATATTTTTTCCATGTTTAGCGGCGTCCCTTCGGTAACATGGATAATAATCCGTTTTGCCGAATATTCCAGCTTCTTGATCTTCAGGTCTGTCAGGAAAATTTTGAGCGATATAATTTTTAAAAGATTGTTTAACGGCCCCGGTATTTCGCCGTACCTGTCTTTGAGCTCTTCTTCCATTTCAACAAGTTCTCCCGGTTCCTTTATTTTTGAAAGTCTCTTGTATATTAGAAGCTTTTGTGCCGGGTCTTCAACATAACTATCCGGAATAAATGCATCTATTGGAATATTGATTTCAGTGATAACCTCTTCTTCCTTCGTTTCTGTCTCATTTTTCAATTCATTTACTGCATTTTCCAACATATTACAGTAAAGCTCGAACCCGATAAGGTTTATGCTGCCTGATTGTTCCTTGCCGAGAAGATTTCCTGCGCCTCTTATTTCAAGGTCGTAATTTGCAATATGGAAGCCTGAGCCGAGATCGGTTAATTCTTCTATAATCTTTAACCTCAAAGTTGCATCTTTATTGAGAATCTCATCTTTCGGAACAAGCAGATATGCATAAGCCTGCTTTGTGCTTCTGCCGACCCTGCCCCTTAACTGGTATAGATCTGCAAGCCCCATCCTGTGCGCGTTGTTGATGAATATGGTATTAACATTCGATATATCAAGGCCTGATTCGATAATGTTAGTGGAAAGCAAAATGTCATATTTTTTATCTATAAAATCGAGCATAATCTTTTCAAGTTGTTTCCCTTCCATCCTTCCGTGGGCAACGGCTATTTTTGCATCAGGTAAAAGTCCCGCCAGATGTTCATATACTATGCCGATATTATGGATGTAATTATGGACGAAAAACACCTGTCCACTCCTGTTCAGTTCATTCGTAATACCTTTTTTTATTGTTTCATCCCTGGATTTTATAACAAAGGTCTTCACGGCAAGTCTGTCGAGGGGGGGTGTATTAATTATACTCAAATCCCGGATGCCTGTTGTTGCCATATACAGCGTCCTCGGAATAGGGGTTGCGCTTAGAGTGAGGACATCTATGTTTTTCTTTATTTGTTTCAATGCTTCTTTATGCTTAACCCCGAACCGGTGTTCCTCGTCAATAATAAGCAACCCAAGGTCTTTAAATGCCAGGTCTTTCTGGAGAAGCCGGTGCGTACCGATAATAAGATCTATTGAGCCTTTTTTAACCGCTTCAACTATCTTCTTCTGTTCTTCTTTAGTTCTGAACCTGCTCAGCATTTCTATGTTTATAGGGTAATCCCTGTATCGGTCAGTAAAATTCTTGAAATGCTGTTGTGCAAGTATTGTTGTCGGGACAAGGAGAGCAACCTGCTTGCTGTCCATAACTGCCTTGAAGGATGCCCGCAATGCGACCTCTGTTTTTCCAAAGCCCACATCCCCGCAGATAAGTCTGTCCATCGGCTTTGTACTCTTCAGGTCATCGAGCACCTTTTCAATTGCCTCGGATTGCCCCTCGGTCTCTTCATACTCAAACCGTGACTCCATTTCCCTGAATGCCTCATCTTCCGGCGGATATGCATAACCCTCTGCCATTTCCCTTTCTGCGTATATTTTGATTAAATCTTTTGCAATATCTTCAATATGTTTTTTTACCCTGCTTTTTGTATTCTTCCAGTATTGAGAGCCGAGCTTGTCTATCTTCGGCTTATGTTTTTCTCCGCCCATGAACTTTTGAACGAGCCGAAGATCGTCAATGGGAACATACAGCTTATCTCCATCCTGGTATTCAATAAGGATAAAATCCTTTTCAGATCCATCTATCATCAATTTTACAATGCCCTTATAGATACCGATCCCGTGGTCAATGTGTACGACCCATTCTCCCACATTCAGGTCTTTGAATGAATTGAGCAGATCATCGAGGCCGTCCCATTTTTGTTTCACCGCCCTTTTTTTGGGTCCAACTATGTCTTCTTCGGTCAGAACAATAATATTGTCTGCCCTGAAACCACGCCTCAAAGGCCCTATGACAATTGCCCACTCCCTTTCTTTGCCGGATGTGGCTGTTTTATGTATTATCGGCAAGGCTATATCATAGTTTTTAAGGATTTCCTGCATCCTTTCCCCTTGCCGCAGGTTGTTTGCAAAAATATAGATAAATTTGCAGTTCTTCCAGTCACCCTTGATTTTATCGGAGAATGTTGTGAATATACCGGTTTTGTTAGTCTCGAAAAGGTGTTTCAAATCCTCATTTGAAACTGCCTCTATGACTTCTCCCTCTTCCTCGCCTTGTATGCCCGATATATCTATATTAAGGCTTGAATGGAATATTGCCTTCATTATTTCCATGTGGCAGGATGTCCTGCTGTCATCCTGTATTGTCCGAAAGATAGAGTCAATCCCCTTATGGACAAAAATCATGCCCTCTTTCAGGTAATCCAGAAGTGTAACATTCTCGTCTTTCAATATTTTTGCAGGTGTGATGCTGAGCCTTTCTATCTCTTCATGGGAACGTTGGGTGACAGGATTAAAGATACGCAACGAAAATATCTGGTCGCCGAGAAATTCAATCCTGACAGGCTTATCGCTTGATGGAGGAAAGATGTCTATAATGCTTCCCCTTTTCGCGTACTCGCCTTCTTCCCGTACCAGCGAAGCCATTTCATAACCATTTCCGTCAAGATATGAAATAAGCTCTTCCTGGAAAACCGTATCGCCGAAGCTCAAATCTTTTGTGTGTGCAAGTATGGAACTCTGCGCCGTCAAAGGATGTGTAATGGCGCTATTGGGGAATATACCGGTGAATGTATCGTCAGCGGCCAGATGATATAAAAAGCTGATCCTTTTTGTTTCGTCTTCTTTCTCAAAAACCCTGTCCGAATAGACAGGAAAGAGATGGACTTCCTTTCCGGCAAAGAACTCCATCTCTTCCTTTAACAGAAGCGCCTCATCCTCTGTATCGTAAAAGAGCAAGGTCTTTCTGTGGGTATTTGAGAGGAGAAAAGAGACAAAAGAACCTATCTTGCCCGTAATATAGATAAAACCATTTTTATCAAGCTGATACATAATAAATGTTATAAGTTATGTTATGATTTAATCAAACAAAAAAACCTGGAATATGTGACGACTGTATGCTATGGATCCGGCAGCAGTATCATGTTCTTCTTATACTCTCTCAATACAAGTTTTGAAAAACCCTTATTCGGCTTGCCTTTTCCTGACACAATCTGTTTCAATCTTGTCGGACCTATATTGTAGGCCAGAAGCGCCATATTAACATTATCAAAATCTCCCAGGAGTTCTGAAAAGAAATGTACGCCTATCTTTATGTTTTTGTCGGGCTCATCAAGGGTTTTATCCCCGTGCCATGCGATTCCCATGTCGCGGGCAATAAACTTTGCATGTGAAGGTTTAACCTGAAGAAGCCCTCTTGCCCCTTTCGATGACACGGCATTGTGTTTGAAATTACTCTCAATCTTCATAATGGCGAGAACAAACCTGTAATCCAAATTGTACTGCCCGGATGATTTATATATCGTGGTTGCCACATCTTTTAATGTATCATCACTTGTTGTGGCATCCTCTTTCTCCATATATTCGGTTATTTTTTTGATAATTCTTTCCTGACTGGCAGTCTTGCTCCGGTTAAATATGGAATCCTGATTTGTCCATCCATACACAAATATAAACATAATTACAACAAGGCCGGCTGATAATATCTTAATTTTCATATTAATTTTCATAACGGACACTTTACAACAATGCGATTATTTTGTCAAATCGCCTTGGAAGTCATGCCGGCAATGACAGATTCCGGCATGACCGGGGCAAAGGCATTTAGAAATTATGCATCTACATACCATTTCCCTTACACCGGGGTGCCTTGCGTCAACAGCAGGGTCGCAACACTTCCACTCGGTTTCCAAACTTGCGCTGAGCTTCAGACAGTGGGAAGCGGCCTGAGCGCGGCATGTTTACCTAACCTGCTTTCGTGAAAAAAGATTTTGCCTGGTGAATAATTTCTTATTATCGAGGACGCTTTGCGCCCCTGATAATCACGCGAATGTTCGGCTTTTGGCAAAACCAGAATAGGGAGTTTAGTAACCTAATTATCGTAAAGGACAACCTTGAATCGCCCTATTGAACCCACTCATCCTGAATGGGTAAATCGACTGATGGGGTTAGCTGGAACCATTTGAGCATTCCCAGGTTGCGGATTGTTTCAGCAACTTCTGCCTCGCTGATTGGAGGGCGACGTTTCTGTTTCCACTTCATTACTGCTTGAAGAACATCTTTTTCAGTCATACTGCCTTTATTTGTTGTCCGTTCCGTGAAAAGAACTGTTGCGACTATTTCTGCTTTTTCCGTATTTAAACGTAAAAAGAGGTCCACCGTTTTATCTATCAAATTGTCCCATTTATTCAAATCATCCCGGTGTTTTTCTCTGAAATTTTCATAAGCAAGTCCGGGGATGACCTGAAACATTGAACCGCTTTTTTCTTCTTGCAGCAGTCCCGCGTTTGACAGTCTTTTTTTCACATCGTCGAGAGCCTGGCAATATGGGCCATAGGAGCCGCGCACATGCTCCAAGCCTGTCGGTAAGCCCAGGACGGTAGCTACATAGGCAATTTTCTGGAAAATGGTTCGACCCACGGGCATATGATATTTTTGTTTTTCAATACGGTAAACTATTTCAATCAACGCGGCCCATGCAGGGTTTATCTTTTGCAGGATTGACTCTCCCGAATTGGAGCCTCCAAGGTTAATCTCGCGTGAAAGAAACTTTTCTGTCAATTGGGCAGGTGGAGTACCGTAGGGGGCATAAAGTTCCACCGGAATATCCAGCTTCGAAAGGTATTTAAACATCAAAGGTCCGACAGTTTCCCAGAGTAACTGGCCATTACCACACCCCAGAGGCGGCATTGCTATGGATTTCACACCCCATTCCCTATACTTGGAAACAAATATTTTCAAACCTTTCTCGATATCCTCTATTCGTGATGCTGCACGCCAGTGGCTCTTCGTCGGGAAGTTTATAATTTGCGGGGGGAACAAAGATGCTTTGAATAGATATGGAACGCCGGGTTTTATCTCGTGCCGTTCGCATCGCTTGACGTAATCTTCGAACATCTCCGGAAAAAGCTTCTTGAATTCAGCAGCTATACCTTTTCCCATAATACCGACACAATTAACGGTATTGACAAGGGTACTCGCCTTTGATTTAAGAATATCGCCGACAGCTACCTGTATCATATTGCCTCCCGTTATCTGAAAAACAGATATGTATTAATTTTAACAGATATTTTATCATTTTTCTCTTGAAAAGAACTGTAGCTCTCATCACAAGATGTGTAGGCTCCCAGTATATATGAAGGGTCTATCTTATCCGGTACCAAGACTTCAGCGCATTTAATTGACTTATGCTCCATTTCCCATATGGGATCTTCCGGATGGGTCCAGTACTGAGCAAAAAGAATATCTCTGTCGATCAATCTGAGCCCATCAGGGAAATTGGAAAACCTGACATAATCGCTCGAAGCATTTCGATCCGTAAGAACAACGCCCGTTATCTTGATTACCTCCCGGTCTATTATCAGAACACAAAGGTTTGCATGATCAACAAGCGCAAGACGGTAGAGCATGGGATTTCTTGCGTCAAAATAGAGATTCACATATTCATGGAGAGGCCGACCACCTGGTATAATTTTCCTGGCACGACGATCCTGAACCTCTTCCATCGCAACGGATGTATGGTGCTGTTTGGATGCCCTTTTATGAGAGAGTATGCCATCTGTGGTAATAGATGGGATATTGTCGATGTGCGTTATATAATGAAGTTCCTTTATATAGTCGTAATCCATGACGTTTCCCCGGCGTCTTTCTTGTTGTTGAATTTAATTCCTACCCCAAAACAACCCCTCTTCCTGAAAGCATACCCTTTAATGAAACCTCTGTTTCTTTCTAATGTCCCCCTGTTCCCTCCCCATTTCTTGTCAAGGGCAAACTCCTATGCTCCTCCTGGCAAATATTCAGCCATTTTAGATAGTTGGATGTCAATATGTCCTTTGTTAAGGGCTCGTACCATTTGGGATTTTTATCTAACGTATGCCACCTTAATTGTTGAGTCACTTCTTAACGGCCTGTTGCCCGAATCCCCTTTGATCCCAACCCCGTATTTGTTCTTAACATGTCTTCATTATGAAGATTTGTGCCTTCCGGATTTTCACCTGTTTCATAAAAAAGGTGCAGGGGACGAAGATACATCTTGCAAA
>JAPLKC010000077.1 GCA_026388255.1 Pseudomonadota bacterium
ATTTGCAAGATGTATCTTCGTCCCCTGCACCTTTTTTATGAAACAGGTGAAAATCCGGAAGGCACAAATCTTCATAATGAAGACATGTTAAGAACAAATACGGGGTTGGGATCAAAGGGGATTCGGGCAACAGGCCGTAAAGATTTGACCCCACTCGTTTTCTCACAAGAAGCTAAATCTTGCATAATGGCCTCCACATTGAATTTACAGGAATATTAATGATTTCAGAAAATGTTTCAGTAAATGTTTGTGGGGAGGGCAGGACACCGGCACGAACAAAAATCTGTTCAAGGTCCAAAGTTTTCCGCTATTGGCAGATTGAACTTTGTAATGCTTGAAAAATACTTGACAACTTTTTAGAGTCAGGTGAAAAAAACTGCTGAATGCTTCCGTACCTCAAAAACAGATTTTCTTGAATTACGGCCATGGAATGTAAGGACAGAAGAAAGTTCAGGGGGTCATGCCCTGGTGGTCATGCTCGCATGCATTATTATCAGATATCTGAAGAAGGCATGGGCATCCCTTGATGTTACCGTGGAAGAAGGTATCCATTCTCTCTCTTCCCTTACTTCTCTCGAGATGGTCATTGAGGGTAAGGGATCTTTACATCATATCGCGGTTCCTCAGGGCATAAATGCACAATTATTGAAATCAGTCGGAGTTTCCCTGACAAAGGCGCTACCTGACCTCGGAGTGACTGTAGTCAGTAGGAAAAAACTGCAAGATCGAAGGAAAGTTACGAAATAACGAAGGTTTGCCCTATCAAAAAAGATAGGGTTGGGATGGAACATCCGATAAAAGTAAAAAAGTGTTGTCCCTGGCAACCGTTATTCTGCGGCAGTCCGGTGAATTTAACGGTTAAGATTTATTCCAATTTACATTTATGTTGACAGTTTATTTCATTGCCTGTGTTTCCAGCACCTCCCGGATTCTCCGGGAAATATGGGTTATATTGAAAGGTTTCTGGATAAAGCCCTGGCATCATTTTTTCATAATCTGTTGTGCCTGATCGTTTAAGCTGTAGCCGCTACTGAGAATTATCTTTGCTGAAGGGTTCATTTCCCTTAAAAGATCAAAAGTCTCACTCCCTGAGAGTCCCGGCATGATCATATCAAGGATTATAAGGGAGATGGTATGTTTCATCTCTTTATAAAAAGCGATTGCCTCTTGCCCGCTTCTCATTTCATGCACTTTGTATCCGAGAGATTCAAGGATTCCCTTACTCACTTCGAGGACTTCCGGCTGATCATCAACAAGAAGGATTGTTTCTGAACCCATGAGTGCTTTCGGGGCAGCGGACTTTTCTTCAATAACCGTTTTCTCCGATGCAAGGAAATAGAGGGTAAAAGTGGTGCCGTGGCCCGGCTCACTATAGACATTGATAAAACCGTTATGCCCTTTTATGATCCCGTAAACCATGGCAAGCCCCAATCCTGTTCCTCTTCCCATCTCCTGAGCATGAATGAGCTGAGACTCAAGACGTTTTTGCTCGGTAATGTCAGTAATCGAGGCCAGAATTACATCCTCACCTGTCAAATTAATCCCGGTCAGAAAAACTTGTGCGGGGAATACATATCCGTCAAGGGGCCGTCGGGCAATCCATTCAAAAGATATGGATTCTCCGTGAATAACCTTTTTCCACATGGCGTGTAATTGATCGGGGGGGGTTATCCGGACTGGAATAATCCTTCTCAATAGAAAATGAGAGCGCCTGATCGTAATAGATTTGAAACATTTCCAGAATCTTTGCGTTGACATTAATAATTTTGCCGTTTATGTCATAAATAAAGATGCCGTCATGCGCAGCAGAATAACCCCACCTGCAGGCTCAGCCAGTGCAGGGGTAACAACGGACATAAAAACCCCGACGTTACTGAATGAATCTGTAAAAAAGATGGCTACTATCAGATAGACGAAAAGGGAAAGGAGGACACATAAGGCGGTTAAGATCAGCGTGCTCTTCACCATGCCAAGCCGTGCGATTATACGGTAAATAATCATAAGCCTCCTCTTTTGTATTTCCGTGTAATCAGGCAAAAAGCCCGGAATATATTACATCATGGCGTCTTCATTTGCACATCTTTGTTGTCTCCCTCGACGTACAGGTAGTACGCCCGGGGCACCACCCCTTGCGGGGGGGGCTCGTTGTCGTCGCCCGGAGCACCCACGATAGTGGGCCGTGCTTTTGGATGCAACATGGCATTGATACTTAAAACCCGGTCATATTAGCGCTCCGGTTGAAAAATCTTTTGCCTTTCAGCAGGAGCTTCGATTGTCTCGATGTACTCATCGAGGCCGAGAGCCCTGAACAATTCCACAACCATCTCACTGTATTGGTTTGCTTGAATACCGTCTCGATCCGATAGCGGTATTTTAAGAAATAATTTTCCTCTTGTGTTGAAACTGTGTGATACCAGCAAATTTGCTATGTTGACTATTGTAGAGACAGAGAAAGATTTTTCATCAAATGAGATGACGTCTTCAAGAAGTATATTGATAAGATAATCAGGCAGGCCAAAGTGCTTTATTATTTTCAGGCCGAGATAGACATTGAACTTCTCTGAAAAGTCATTGTCCAGATTCTTCTCTTTTTCTTTCTCCTGGTATATGATGACTATCATTTTGCCGATTTCCAGGACCAGCCCTCCAAGTTCAGCCTTGTTTATGTTGTCGTATGCGAAACCGAATTCCCTGGCTATAATTTTTGCCATAATTGATGTGGCAATATTCTTTGCAATCATTTTTTTTATATGGGCACTCCTGGCAAATTCAAGAAGTGTGAACATGAGAATATATGTTTTTGTCTGCTCCGTTCCGAGGCGCAATACAATTTCGAGAAAGGAAGACATGTTCCCTTTTCGGATTTTACTGTAATAGACTGAGTTTCCGATGCCGTAAAGCTTCAATGCAACATTCTGGTGCAGCATGTCCTTTATGGATTCAATTTTCCTTGATGGCGCGTCCATATCATCGAGTATTCCCATAACTTCAGGGGCAAAACCGAACCGCAGGCCATTAATAGTTTTGTTTTCAATATCTGCAAGGATTTCCTTGTCCTTGTCCATTATTGATGCTTCCATTGATTTTATTATCTCTTCAATATCCATTTAAAACCAGCCTACCAATATCTATATAATATCAATTTTTAGATTTGTATACAAAATAAATGGTGCTTTTCAACAAAATTTGCCAATCAAAAAAGATAGAGGGGTAATATTTTGCCAAACTGTTGAAAAACCTGTAGACGCTGAAAAAGTAAATTATCCAAAATTCTATAAATAAAATGAAAGCTAATCGGTGTTAGATCATTTTCATATCCGTCAAAAGTTTTATCTTTTCTACATCGGGGTTAAGCCAAAAAAGCGGTGGTTGTCCCCTTAATACTGCCAGCAGATTGTTGGCGGCAATTTCCGACATGTTTCCCCGTGTTTTCGTATTTGCACTCCCTATATGAGGCAGAAGTATAACGTTGTCCATTTTAAGAAGTGGGTTATCCGCGCCTACAGGTTCCTTTTCGAACACATCAAGGCCTGCTCCGGCAATCCGTTTTTCTTTTAAAGCCCTTATAAGAGCTGCCTCATCTATTGTAGATCCTCTGGAGGTATTAATCAGAATAGCGTCCGGTTTCATTAACCTGAGTCGCTTTTCATCTATTATATGATACGTCTCTTTCGTGAGAGGAATGTGCAGGCTTACGAAGTCCGATTCCCGGAGAAGGTCATCAAGAGACCTGTATCCAATACCCAGTTCCTTTTCCTCTTCAGGAGAAAGCCTGGTCGTATTATTGTAAATAACCTTCATACTGAAACCCTGAGCCCTCTTTGCCATCCCTCGGCCTATTCTTCCAAGACCTACGATCCCGATAGTGCTTCCACATACACTTTGTCCAAGGAGTAATTCAGGCGACCAGGCAATTTTCCAGTTCAATGCCCGGACAAATCTGTCTGCCTCTACTATCCTTCTGGATACGCTTAACAGGAGGGTAAAGGCAAGATCGGCAGTTGCATCTGTAAGAACGCCGGGGGTATAACCGATATATATGCCTTTATTTGTAGCCTCACTTACGTCTATATGCTCAAAGCCTGCACTCATAGTGCTGATTACCTTAAGCGCCGGGGCCGCATCTATAATGTTTTTATTGATACTGTCTGAAAGCAGACAGAGAATGGCATCCTTGTCCCTGATATTTCTGATAATTTCTTTTTCATCCGGAGGTTCTTCACCCGGATGAAAAACAATATCGCAAAATTCAGCTATAAGTTCGATGCCTGGTTCAGGAATTCTCCTTGTAATATACGCTTTAGGTTTCATACAACCTCCCGCTTGTTGTATATCGACATCTTCTTATCATCAAAATACCGGCATATACAATAGAATTAAGACATTGAAACCAATAAATATTCTCTATCAAGGAAGATAAATGTGCACAAAAAACTACCGCATAGTCATACCTTCCACAGGCAAAGCGTACCTGTTAAGATAAATTTTTTTTAATTTTAACTTAAGGTAAAATTAAAATCTTCGATAATGTGTTCATAATGTTGTTAATACAATTAAAATTATCAAAAAAAACCAAGGAGGGCAAGTTATGTTAAAAGTAGGTAAGTATTTTGTTCTGGCAGTATTTTGTTTTTGTTTAATGTTTGCACAGGCTCAGGCGAGGGATTTGAAGGCAAGTGTGCCCTTCCCTCTGGCACCGCTCGTTGAATCGAAGGACAAAGGGATTCTTATAGATCTTATGAAGGCAATGGCTGAAGAATACAAAGACGGCAAGATTACCTGGGAACTCTTTCCCTTTAAGAGATCGATGGAAAATGTGGAAAAGGGCAAGTATGACTTCCATATGCCCCAATTGGTAAACCCGAAAATCCCCGCAGAGAAACTGCCTTTCATGTTCTCATCGGAAATGATATTCAAGGTTATCTTTGCACTCTATACAAATAAGAACAACAAAGATATAAACCCCGGCAATGCGAGCAAATATAAAATTGAGAGCGACCTCGGCACCATGGATTTCTTTGATTTCAAGGTTACCGGTTCTCCCGATATCGAATCAAGCCTGAAAAAGGTGGATATGGGCAGGATCGACGGATGGCTGTTTGCCATGCCGGAAAGTGATGGAGCCTTAAAGAAACTTGGTTTAAAGAATATTAAGAGATGGGAGTTTGCAAAGTATGATGTACGGATAGTGCTGACCAAGAGCGCGCAGGGCAAAGAAGTGGATAAAATACTTACCGATCTTATTGGTAAGCTGAAGGCTAATGGAAAGTACCAGAAGATTATGGGACCCATACTGGATCAGAAATTTGATCCCTGGCAGCCGTAAGATCGATATAACGCCCGATGTGGCCGGGTCTTCCTGTGAGGGCAGTCCCGGCAGCTTGAGGGTGTCCTGATCCATTGCTTTCCGGCAGGATAGGCCCCTAAAAATAGCGATGAAAGGAGGAAAATAAAAATGAAAATGGATTCGATGAAATGGAAATTCATTGTTCCGGTAGTGGCATCAATACTTATTATTCTCGGGCTATCAGGGGGCTTCAAATACTTTCGCAGCTCACAAAATCTGAAGGCAGAACTCGATAAAAAAGTAACATCTTTGTTCGAGATAGTATCCCTGGCCATGATTGACCCCATCTGGAACATACGTAAAGAGGTTATCCAGGAGAACGCCGAATTTCTTTTAAAAAATGAAGAGATCGGCTCCATCCAGGTTCTTGATGCAGAAGGTAATACGCTATATAGTATGGATAAAAAGGAAAAGATATATGATAAGCAATATCTGACGCCTGCTTTGAAACAGGATCTCAAAAAAGATAATCAGAAGATAGGTACAGTGGTGGTAAGAGCAACTAATTACTTTGTGAAGCAGAAATTATTCAAAGATATCATCAGTACTCTTATCGAAATAGCCATTATGGTATTAATGCTCGGAATGATCGTCTTTTTAATTTCGCTGAAACTGTCGAAACCGATCATTAATATGGCTGCGGTGTTGAAAGACATTGCCGAGGGAGAGGGCGACCTAACAAAGATGGTCCCTGTTGCCAGTAATGACGAGATAGGCGAAATGGCAAAATATTTTAACAGTTTCATCGAGAAACTGAATGGGATTGTACTCAACATCAAGGGCTATTCCAAAAGCATAGCCTCAGGCACTCAAGACCTGAGCAAGAGAATGGAGCAAATAGGCAATACAGAGAACACCCTGCTTGAGACTACAAGCAGTACATCCGCTGCGGTGGAGGAAATGGCAGTTAATATCTCAACCATTGCCGAAAATACAAGTCATCTATCCACGAATGCCGATGAAACAGAGAAACTGGCCGTGGATGGAAGGAAAGCGGTTCAGGGGACAATTGACGGCATAAACAAGGTAAAACTTGTTCTTGAAGAAGGCGCCAAAGAGGTAAAAAGTCTGGGCAACAGAACCACTGAAATCGGCAATATTACCACCGTTATCAATGATATTGCAGATCAGACAAACCTTCTGGCACTGAATGCAGCCATAGAGTCGGCGCGTGCAGGAGAGCACGGAAGAGGTTTTGCCGTTGTTGCTGATGAAGTAAGGAAGCTTGCCGAGAGGACAACGCAATCAACAAAAGAGATCACAAAGATGATAAGCACTATTCAGCACGAGACCAATAACGTCATCAAAAGGATGGAGGAAGTAACTCTGGAAGTTATTGAGGGAGTCAAACTGGCTGACAGTACCGGTGGTATTCTGGAAAGGATCGTAACAAGAATGGGCGAGTTGAAGCAGATGGTCAACATGGTGGCTAATTCAACAAGTGAACAGTCAATGGCAACAAACGAAATATCGGATCAGACCCTCAAGGTGTCACAGAGCGTTCAGGAAACGGGAAAGGCAGTAAACCAGAGTTCTGCCTCCACCAGGGAGATAGGGATTGTATGCGAAAAACTGAATGAGATTGTGGGTATGTTTAAATTGAGAGAAGGAAATATCCATGTATAAAACAGTACGGTGAAGCCCCCAACCTTTGGCGGGGGCTTCCTGAAAAATAAACGAACAACGATTATGTTACACCCTCTAATGGGCAAGCCCCTTATCTTTTCTGATAAATGGCCTTTTAAATCCCGACAAATTTAACCCGTACTATCTTGATATTTTCCGTGTAGATTCTTATCAGATTAAGATAAAAGCCTTTTTATGACGTGCAATATTTGGAAAAGTGTTTGTATTATTTGTTTCAAAGGATTACAATTTCTGATGGGTATGAAGCAGAAAAATAAGGGTAGCAATCAATATCCCATGCTGTATTGAATCATAAATATGATAAAGGGATAGAATCTTTTATGAACAGGGAGGCATTGTGAATCTCAAACGGTTATTCAAGCCCGAGACAATGGCAGTGGTGGGTGTCTCGCTCAGCAATGAATCAAATCCGGCTAATGTTGTATACAATAAAAACCGTCTCCGTTACCCTGTACAGGTTTTTGCGGTCAATGGAAAAGGCGGTACAATTCGGGGCGAGACCCTATACAGGAAGGTGCAGGATATTCCGGCAAAAATTGATTTGGTAATTGTCGCCACAAAAGCGGAGATCGTCCCTTCAGTGATTTCTGACTGTATTGAGGCAGATGCGGGGGGCGCAGTAATTATCTCAGGCGGTTTTGCTGAAACAGGGTACATGGATTTGCAGAATCAGTTAGTCTCAATAGCAAAAGAATCGAATTTTCCCATAATAGGGCCTAATTGTCTTGGAATCTTTTCCCCTTCACATATGGACACTTTCTTTATACCTGGTGAGAGGTTGTTGATACCGGATCGTGGAAGGGTTGCAATGGTAAGCCAGAGCGGAGGCATTCTTGTGGATCATATGATCAAATGCGCTGCTGAAGGGGTTGGCATGTCACTGGCAGTGAGCATAGGCAATAAAGCGGTAATTAAGGAATTGGACTTGCTCCGGTATTTCAAGGATGATCCCGATACAGATGTGATCACCTTTTATCTGGAAGGATTTGATGAAAACGAAGGCCGGAAATTTGTTGTCGCCGCATCAGAGTGCGGAAAGCCCGTGATCGTTCTCAAATCAGGTAAAACACCCGGAGGAACGTCGGCTGTGAAAAGTCATACAGCATCCATCGCCGGTGATTATGAAGTTTTTTCCTCCATTATGGCACAATACGGAGTAGTAGAAGCAAAAGATGAATTTGAGATGGTTGCCTTTGCCGAGGCATTAAGCTGTTATCAAAGATCAATTGAGGGAAAAGTCGCGATTATAACAGGCAGCGGTGGCCACGGCGCCCTGGCAACTGATGCATGCTTTTTGCACGGGCTTTCAGTGCCTGTTTTGAGCCAATCTGCCCAGGCTGAGCTTCGCAGTATTGTATCGCCCACTATTCGGGATATTTCTTCCTTTGTAAATCCTATAGATCTTACAGGCAGCGCAATAGACGACGATTTCATGGCAGTAGTGCGATCAGTGAGCAGAAATGACGACATAGAATGCATTATTGTGCTTCTTCTCCCTTACCTGCCGCGCATAACGATGGATTTAAGCGCTCAATTAAGTCTTCTCTACCAGCAGGAAGGGAAACCTATTGTTGCTTATGTGCCCCATGTGGATAAATATAAGATGCTTGTTGAAGGCTTCATGTTAAATAAGATTCCTGTTGCTGATTCCATAGAAGATGCAATTCACATGGCTGAAGCTATGAGGAGGTACAAATCATGCTGAGAGATAATATCCGGAAAATCTTCTCTGAGGCAAAAGAACGAGGCTGGGTTATGGAGCCCCAGGCAAAGGACCTGCTCCGTCTTGCAGGCATGGATGTATCGAGATTCCTTTTTACAGCGGATGCTGCGGAGGCAATCCGGTTTGCCGATGAGATCAAATATCCTGTTGTGGCAAAAGTGGTTTCACCTGATATTATCCATAAATCTGATGCATCAGGTGTTGTTTTAGGCATACCGGACGATAAAAAGCTTGGAGATGTTTTTACAAAAATGAGTAGAATAAAAGGATTTCAAGGCATTATTGTCGAGGAAGAGCTTAAAGGCATCGAGATGATTGTGGGAATGAAAATGGATAAACAGTTTGGACCTGTTATTCTCCTTGGTATGGGAGGAACGGCTGTCGAAATATATAAGGATGTAACAATCAGAATGGCGCCGCTCCGTGAACATGATACAGAATCTATGATGATGTGCCTTACAGCAAGACCACTTTTAGAAGGATACCGGGGGTCTGATGGAGTGAATGTTAACGAACTCAAAAAGATGCTCCTGGCGTTTTCGAGTCTGGTCATGGAATTTGAGAAAGAGGTGGATTCAGTAGACCTGAACCCTGTTATATGCAATGCTTCCCGATGTGTTGTCGCAGATGCGCGAATCATGCTCACAAAGTCATAACTGTAAATCCGATATGGATGGTAGTTTCTGACTAAGCAACTATATGATACCCGCCGTCAACATAATGAATTCCGCCTGTGATAGTTTTTGCCCCGTCACTCACAAGAAAGGCGGCAAAGGCGCCCACATCTTCTATTGACACGAGATGATGTTCGGGGGCAAGCGATACGGCACGTTCCATAAGATCGTCAAAATGGTCTATACCAGACGCTGCTCTTGTTAATATGGGCCCGGGTGAAAGACAGTTGACACGGATCATTTTCGGGCCAAGCTCGGCAGCCATATAACGAACGCTACTCTCAAGGGCAGCCTTTACGGGGCCCATGATATTATAATGCGCCACTACTTTCTCGGACCCATAGTAAGTGACGGTAAGAATTGAGCCGCCGTTTTCCATCAGCAACTCGGCAAGCTTTACCGTATGTATGAATGAGTGGCATGAAGTTGCCATAGCCTGCAAAAACCCCTTTTCCGAGCAATCTGTTACCCGTGCATACAAGTCTTCTTTGGGGGCATATGCAATGGAATGTAACACAAAATCGAGCTTTCCCCAGTACTGCGATATCTTTTCAAAGACTGTCTCCAATTGGCCGGGGGCTTCAACATCGCAAGGCATAAAGATCGGACATTCCAACTGCTCTGAAAGTGGTTTGACAAAACGTTCACATTTATCGTTCAGATATGTGATGGCCAGTTCAGCTCCAAGGGCATGAAATACTTCTGCGCACCCATAGGCTATACTTCGATCATTTGCAATTCCAAGTATCACACCTTTCTTACCCTCAAGGAGCTTGTTCATATTACTTCCTTCTTTTTCCATAACATCCCCCAAATTTAGGATTCATAAAAATCTATTTTTCAAGTATACGCCGGAAAGAGTAATTGTCAACTCTATTTCTGAATGACGGCAGGGATGCATGAAAACTGGGATGTTGTTTCATGCATTCTTGAATATGGGAATAGAGGGGATGTCTCCGGGGTCGGGATCAGAATGATTGCTGTTGCCACTGACGGTCCTTTAACCCCGATTAGTGTCTCTGAGAAAGCTAAGGGTTTCCAGAGGAAGTGCTCAGCCGAAAACGCCTTTATAAGTATACTTGTTTAAGGTTTAAACAAAAAAATATTGATTAAAATGACGCAAAAAGTATTGAAGACTTAAGTTGGCTATAGCATAGCCGATAATCTTAAAAAGAATTTCAAGATTCTACAGAAGAGATACAGTAACGATGTGAAGGTGCATCAGGGATAACTATAGAAGCAGGTTCTCATAAATAAAAAAAGAAAGTGAGGATATTTTATGAAATTTCTTGATAATTTGAGTTTAACCAAAAAGTTGATGGCAGTGCCCTGCGTTTTTGTGCTGTTTTTACTGGCTATCGGGATTGTTGTGTATTCAGGGTATTCTGTGGCAGTCTCTTTTTCAATAATTGTCTTAGCGGCAGTTATCTCCCTGTCCGCAAGCGTTATAATGTCTAAAACGATTATTGCAGCAATAAAGAGGACTGTTGAGACTGTCGGACAGGTCGCAGGTGGCGACCTTACTCGACAGATCGATATAAAGTCTCGTGATGAGATCGGAGCGATGGGCAGCCAGTTTAATGCTTTTGTTGATAATCTCCGCAGGATAATGGTTCATGTGGCTGAGGATAGCGATGAAATCACTTCTGCTTCAGGCAAAATGCATATGGTTACCGAACAGATGGCGACTGCATTTGAGCAGATAGCTGTCCAGATTAATTCGATTGCAGTTGCCTCTGAGGAACTTTCCTCCACCTCTTCAGAGATTGCGCGGAACTGTATCGTTGCCGCCGAAAACTCAAAGCACTCGAACGAGGCCATTAAGGAAGGGGGTATTATTATTGACGAAACAGTTGCAGTAATGAAGGTTATTGCCGAGAATGTAATGAGCTTGGCCGGCTTTGTAAAAACCCTTGGAACAAGATCTGACCAGGTCGGGCAGGTAGTGCGATTCATAAATGAAATTGCTGAACAGACTAACCTTCTTGCCTTAAATGCTGCAATAGAAGCCGCGCGTGCAGGTGAACACGGCAGAGGCTTTGCTGTTGTTGCCGACGAAGTGCGTAAGCTTGCAGAGAGAACAAAAGGGGCGACCATGGAGATCTCAAAAACAATCGATGCCATGCAGTCTGAAACAAAGAGTATTGTAATTTCAATTGAAGAAAGCGTTAAAGAAGTGAAGACCGGCACAGAAAAGGCCCGCAGGTCAAAGGAATTTCTTGAGAGCATCTCAGGCAGAATCAACACTGTTGATACACAGATAAGTCAGATAGTTGTTGCTGTTGAGCAGGAAAGCGCCACCACAGGCCAGACAGCAGAAAATATTCAACAGGTTTCCACGGTTATGAATGAAACGTCTAAAACAATACAAAACGCTGCCCCTGCTGCCATGAAGGTTGCAAAAGTTGCAGAAGCATTGGAGCAGATGATTAAACAATTTACGCTGAGAGGATAATCAGGGAAAACGGTATTGTTCACTACTGTCTGCACGCTCTATGTGTAACATTTTGCGGTGCATAATATGAATCCTCAATACCCATCGTTTTATTCCAGGGTACAGGACAGTGGTATGGTCACGATTATACGTTATAACCATTCAGGAACAAAGTATATCAGATCCCTTTCTTAACCAGCTTGGCTGCCTTTTTCTCTTGTTTGGTCAGGTTTTTCAGGGTTTTTTTATCAGGGGTTTCTGCATTTGCAGTAGGCGCTTCATGAAAAATATTTTTGACAGGATCAGGAGCTTCTGTCTCAGGCAGGATTGTCCGGGGCGAACCGGTGTTCTTAGCTTCCTGCTTGTTTGCCCTTGCAAGGCGGATTTTCGCCATGATGGCTTGGGCCATACTTTTGCCGAACTGGCCGATAAAACCGGCAACCAGGACAATGACAACCCATTTGAGAATAGACCAGGTACTCATACCATTAATAATATCATGCATATCTTCGAACCTTTCAGTAAAGGTCTTGAATTAGAGCATAAAGAGGAAGTTTAGCAGCAATAAACTCACTTCTGTAAATCCAGTATCTTTCCAATTTTTTCACTCATAGCTAATACCTTTATTTGACGCCTTTCAACTCATCCATTAACTCTTTGACATTTGTGATTTTGTCGACCCTGTAACCATTTGAGCCTACTGTGTAGAGCGGTTCTTCCTCCGGGCAGCAGCCTGCCGAACTAAGAAGGCCGTTACAGATACAAAAATATCCTCTATTATCAGTTTTTGCGGGGCACTGCGTGAATTGACCGTCTTTATCCCTAGTTAGCACATAACCTTTATCGCATTTTAATTTTCTCTTCCCATCAAATGTGGAAAGAAACATAGGTGATTTTTTTATCACTACAAAAGGCAAACCACATGGAGAGCCTGGCCTTTCAATAAGCAATATATCTTCTTTTTTGGCGTCAATAACAGCCTGTTTATACGCCGGCGTTGCACTACTTTCCTCTGTCACGAGAAAACGTGTTCCCATCTGTACCCCGTCTGCTCCCATCTGTATAAATTTTACAATGTCTTCATGTGAATAAATACCACCTGCAACTATGACAGGAAATCCACCATGTTGCAAAGACACCTCTTTTACGAGGGGAAATAGATTTTCCAACTTGTTTGATTCAAGTGTTAACTGGTCAAACCTGAACCCGAGATGTCCGCCTGCAAGCGGTCCCTCGAGGACGACAGCATCGGGTCTATAGCCCATCCTTTCCCATTTTTTACAGATTAATTCAAGAGCCCTTGCCGATGAAACTATTGGAACTAACGCGGTGTCTTTAGGATCTTTAATTCCAGGGAGACCAAGGGGTAATCCTGCTCCGCAAATAATTAAATCTGCATGTGCATCAATGGCTCCTTTCACAGAATCTTCATAATCTCTCTGAAGGGCAACCATGATATTGATACCGACAACCCCCCCTGTTGTTGACTTTGCAATCGATACCTCTTCATAAGCGCCTTCGTATGTGTTCATAGTCTTGCCGGTCCTTATTGAAACAAGTCTGTCGAGGGCAGCGCTTGAGATAATACCTACGCCTCCTTCCCTTGCAACTGCACTTGCAAGAGGCGAAAGAGATACACCAACCCCCATTCCTCCCTGGATTATGGGTGTTTTTATAGTTTTACCTTTTACTGTTAATGATGGTAAAATTTGTCTTGCGGTGTTATCGGTATTTTCCATCTGTTCCTTTTCCTAACAAAGTTAGTTGCCGTAAATTAGTCTATACGTTTTTGCTGTTTTGAACTTATGAATGTGGGTATCAATGACTAAGAACACAACTTTGTACTGTATCATACAATGATAATATATTGCAAAAAAATATGCATGAGCTTGATAATTTATTCCACAGATGCTACGGCTTGTCTCGTATATTTTGTTTATCATATTCTTACATCGTGTGAAGGTTCATATAAAAGGCTTTCTTTTTAACAACAATTAATTTATGATACTCAAATGGCCCGGACATGAGTCTATGCCATAGTGTTTCGATATGGAGTAGATGTGCTTCCCTGCTTCTATCTCCACAAGGAGCATAAAATTAATAATCAGGAGGACAAAATGCAGGGTGGCAAACTTTATGTTGGAAATCTTAGTTATTCTGTAACCAGTGAGCAGCTTAAGGAGCTGTTTTCAAGTTGTGGAGAGGTAAAAGAAGTCAAAATTATTGAAGGTAAGGGTTTTGGTTTTATCGAAATGGGAACACAGATAGAAGCAGAAAAGGCAAAAAAAGACTTAGGCGGTACACAGTTTATGGGACGCTCAATTACTGTTGAGGAAGCACGCCCTCAGAGAGAAAAACCAAGAGGAGGCAGAGGAGGAGGCTTCGGCAGGAGATACTAATTTAGCGCATTTTTTTGTTCAATAAATTTCCGTATTGCCTTACAACAAGGTTCTTAAGAGGAGAAAGTAGTGGGGCAGGCAAAAATACATGACCTTGTAAGGGTGCATTATACAGGGTCATTAAAAGATGGCACCGTCTTTGATTCATCACTGGATAAACAGCCTCTGGAGTTCAAGATAGGACATGGTATAATAATCCCCGGGTTTGAAAATGGTATAATAGGGATGAATGAAGGGGATACGAAGGTGATTTCAATCCCGCCGGAGGACGCTTATGGCCTGCACAGGGATGATCTTGTGGGCATTATTGAAAAGGTGCGGGTACCCAATAATATCAAGCCTGAAGTTGGAATGGTACTGAAAGTCCGTTCACCTGAAGGAGAAATGATCAAGGTTACGGTAAAAGATGTCAACGAAACAGGTGTAACCCTTGACATGAACCATCCGCTTGCGGGAAAAGAACTTATTTTTGAAATTAAGCTTATCGAGGTAATTCCGGAATAAAATCCAAACATTCTATCCCCTGTAATTCTAAATCTATCAGTATTTCTTGCGTATCCCCTTCTTTGCTGATATTTTATTTACCTGTATGAGTTTAATGCTCGCCGTTTATTTTCTTTTATACAGCTTGATGCACTTTTATGTATGTCTGAAAACAAGACATGCTTATCGTTTTGGCATAAAAACAGGAATTTTCTTAGCTATATTCATGACGGCAATGATCTTGGCCCCTGTAATTGTAAGATTATCCGAAAAGGCCGGGCATGAGTATTTTGCCAGACTCATGGCATATACAGGATATACCTGGATGGCAGCCTTGTTTCTGTTTTTTTCCGTTTCTGTCTGCATTGATTTTTGCAGGCTATGTATCTATGCTGCAGGAGTTATATTCAAAAAGAATTTCTCACCTGTGCTTTATGCGCATAAGTGTTTTTTTGTGGTGCCTTTAATATGTTCATTATTTGTTGTTGCCTATGGGTACTATGAGGCAGGACAAATAAAAACAGAGCGATTGATCATAAAAACGGATAAAATACCGAAAGAGATAAAAAGGCTGAAAATAGTACAGATTTCCGATATACATGTCGGACTTATTATCCGGCAAAGAACCCTGGAAAAAATAGCTTCTGAAATCAGAAAGATAAACCCTGATATACTTGTATCAACAGGGGATATTGTCGATGGACAGATAAACCATCTCAATGAATTTATAGATCCATTAAAAAGTGTTAACCCGCCCTATGGTAAGTTTGCGGTAACAGGCAACCATGAATTCTACGCAGGCATTGAATCGTCGCTTGATTTCATGAGAAAGGCAGGTTTTACGGTTCTCAGGGGAAGAAGCGTAATTGCCGGGGGGATTATCAACATTGCCGGGGTTGATGATACTGCAGGAAGGCCCTATAGTCATGTGGAAATATCTGAAAATGTGTTGCTTTCCAGCCTTCCGAAAGGTCTGTTTACCGTCTTGCTTAAGCACAAACCGGTAATAGATCGGGCAGCTATAGATCTGTTTGATTTGCAGCTTTCCGGGCATACCCATAAAGGACAGATTTTCCCTTTCAATTTTATCACCAGGCTGTTTTTTCCTATGTATAATGGATTTTTTAAACTCTCCGATGTTTCATACCTGTATGTCAGCAGGGGTTCGGGCACATGGGGACCGCCGGTTCGCTTCCTTGCGCCGCCCGAAATAACAGTGATCGAACTTGTATATGCATCAAATTGATTAAGTGTAATATGGCTGATTATTCGATAATTGATAACTCACCTACGCTCTGGTATGTTTTTTATCCACGCAACGAGCGCACCTTATGCCCGGCAAATGCATTTGATGTGTCTGTGCCTGTCGATGATAGTGTTTTTGTTTCATGCAGGTTTTATGTGGGAGACAGTGCATGGCCCTGGATATTATTTTTTCATGGCAATGGAGAAATGGTTAGCGATTATGATCGTATATCCCCTTTTTATATAAAGAATGGTCTTAACCTTATTGTGGCTGATTATCGGGGCTATGGCGCAAGTAATGGAACACCCTCATTGACAGATCTTTTTAAGGATGCCCGTGTAATCTTCAGAACAGTAGGGGAAGAGCTGAAAAACAGAGGCTTTAATACCGAAATATGGGTTATGGGAAGGTCTTTGGGGAGTTTGTCAGCCATTGAGATTGCATATAATTACAGAGACCAAATAAAGGGGCTTATCATAGAAAGCGGTTTTGCAAATATCTTAAAGATTCTTATGCATCTCGGCCTGCCGTTATACGGGATTGATGTTGAAGGTATAGACGAAGAATGCCTCAGTATTGTCGGGAAGATATCTCTTCCTACCCTTATCATTCATGGGGAAGAGGATGTTCTTGTTTCTCCAAGAGAAGCTGAAATTATATACAGGCATATAGGGTCCGACAAAAAACGCCTTGTATTAATATCCGGTGCCGATCATAATGACATCATGTTTGTCGGTATGAATGAGTATTTTGAGGCTTTACGACAATTTATATTCAGTGTTTAGATCTTAGTCTGTATGTTAACCGCTAAAGTTTTTTCATTACATTTCATTGATTTTACAGGTAATCATAGATATACTTAAGCCGTGGAAGATGAATATTTTATGAAAATATGCCTGGATGAAGCGATGGCAGCATTCAGATCAGACGAGGTGCCTGTCGGTGCCGTTATGGTGTCCCCTGACAATCAGGTCATCGCCAGGGCTCACAATCTGACAGTGCATGCGAATTCGCCGCTTGCCCATGCTGAAACGCTTGTGATAGATATGGCGTCAAAGGTGCTTGGTAATTTTAGATTAACGGGTTGTACGCTTTTCGTCTCAAAAGAACCATGCATAATGTGTGCAGGTGCGATTATAGAAGCAAGAATAAAGAGGGTTGTCTTCGGATGCTATGATGTAAAGAGAGGAGCTCTTGGCTCCTTAATTGATGTAAACAAACTTCCCCTTAACCACAAGTTCGAAGTCCAGGGCGGTGTATTAGAAAAAAATAGCAATAAATTGTTAAAAGAATTTTTTCAGATAAGGAGAGGTACCGAAGTGGTCATAACGGGGCCGACTCGAAATCGGCTGTACGCCTTGTAAGCGTACCGTGGGTTCGAATCCCACCCTCTCCGTTTTATAAATCCCATAATTTCAATAATATAGATCTTATATGTAGAATATGGGGTCAAATCTTTATCCTTGACATTACCCCTTTTTTCTCCATAATACTAACCCATGGCCCACCCCGTGTAGAATATGGGGTCAAATCTTTACGGCCTGTTGCCCAAATCCCCTTAACCTTTGCGAGGGTAGTCCAACTATTTTGCTACAATGTCCACAATAGTATACAATAAACTGGCATTTTATGCCTTCATATGATAC
>JAPLKC010000078.1 GCA_026388255.1 Pseudomonadota bacterium
AGGTGACCCATAATGCCATATTCCGTAAACTTGAAGACATGATGGATGTCCTGGAGCACGAAATCCGGCATCTTACATCAGACAGACTGGCCCAACTCTGTCAATGTTCATATTTATGACATTACAAGGAGGAAATGATATTATGGGTTTTAGACGGTTCGAACCCGATCTCCTTTGAAGTTGAAAAGACATATAATTTTTCAACATTTTCTGTGGTAAACTCATGAACATCCAAGGTCTCAATATCAAAGGCATTTCCGTTCTGCAAGCTAAATTGAAAATATCCCCTTATTTGTAACCTGTAAGTGCTGTTTGGGTGTTGCAGGCAATGTTTATATACATCGATTTTGACATGAAATAATGATAAAATTTAGCGTGAATTTTCGCATTAATATGCGCTATATCCTTATCTGTGCATTGCTACTGTGCAACCTGTACCATTGTAATATATCTCTGGCTGCAGATAATGCTGAGATTCTGCGCCGAAAATATGTATCGCTCATGCCACAACTTAACAGCAACCAGTTTCGGCATGCATTGTACCTGGATTCAACAGAGTCATCTTCTGCTATTACGGGTGACATCTACGCGCTAATAAATCACTCGTTTGATAGTATCAACAGCACGCTTAATGACTCCGCGAAAGGTCCGGCAAACTGGTGCGATGTGATGATCCTGCACCCAAACACCAAATATTGCCATGCCTCAACTGGCACTGATGGTAAGAAACTCAGCGTAATTGTAGGCAAGAAAATGCAGCAGTCATTGTCAAATGCTTACCGGATGGGATTCAACTACCAGGTAGTTGCCACCAACTCCGAATATTTCCGGATTTATATAAATGCTGACAGCGGACCGCTAGGCACCAAAGATTACTGCATCGTGCTGGAAGCAGTAGCTATAGATGCCAAGCATTCTTTCCTACATTTTACCTATTCTTTCGGCTACGGCACACTTTTTCGCGTAATGATAAAAACTTACTTAGCTACTATAGGTCGTAACAAGGTAGGTTTTACCAGCAACGGGCTCCAATCTAATGGGCAACCGGACTATGTAGGCGGCATACGTGGCATGGTGGAGCGGAACACCATGCGTTATTACCTGGCGTTAGATACCTATCTGAATGCGCTTTCCTTGCCTGCAGACAAGCGGCTGGAAAAGTGTCTCTCCAGCTGGTTTAGTGCAACAGAGCAATACGCGCGGCAACTTCATGAATTGGAACAGCAAGAATACATACAGATGAAATACCAGGAATACCAGCGGCAGCAGATTGCTCAATAACCGTAATATTTTTGTTCCACTTATTAGAGTTAAAAAAATCCAGACAAAAACAAATGCCTCGTAGAACCTAAAAATTATACTATGTTGCAATCTATTAAGCACTAATGATATATAACTCCTGAAGTCTATTTCTTTTTCAGGAGGTCCTATGAGAAAACCTGCACCATTACCGGCGGGCTCCAAAGAATCTTTGGAACAATTACTAAAAAAGGTAAAAACAAAGACACAATTTCAAAAGGTTCAGTGTTTATGGCTGCGTGCTTCCCTTGGGCTATCGTCTGACGATGTTGCCATCGCCATAGGCTGGAATGCGAGCTCGGTGCGTCATCTCCAGGCACTGTTTCTTAAGGAGGGCGAAGCGGTGCTTCAGGCGTCGAAGCGTGGGGGAAGATATCGGGCAAACATAACCGCTGATGAGGAAAACACGTTTCTTGCATCTTTTCTCGAAAAGTCAGTTCGTGGTGAGATTCTTGTGGTGAGTAAGATAAAAAGCGCCTATGAGAAAATTGTAGGACATGCGGTACCCAAATCGACAATCTACCGGATACTTGCTCGCCATGGATGGAGAAAGATTACCCCCCGCCCTCATCATCCGAAAGCAGACGTAATCCTTCAAGAGGAGTTTAAAAAAAATTCTCCGAAATAGTGAGAGAGACTGCCGGAAACGGCATGAGGATACGGATCATGTTTGAGGACGAGGCTTGTTTCGGCCCCATCAGTAACCCGCGATGCTGTTGGGCACCAAAAGGGATAAGACCCGCCGTGTCCCTCCAGCTTGTCCGCGAATACCTTCTTGAACAAATGCCAACTATGACTTTATCAAACGAGATAGAAATCGTTAAAGAGTGAAATTCGAGACTTTATATTAATACTTATGGAATATTAAAATCGTGATGTCATTGGTACGTTGCATGTCGAGTGAGACAGGCTTAAAGCACTTGAAGCCGTAGTTTTATTTGCAAAATCAATCACCATATAATACCATGTTACAGATGACTGTACCGCCCTTTGATGAAAAAAGATGCTATGAGTTAGGCAGGTGGTCTGAAGACGATCTTAACCACATGATATGTGAAGCTGCACGTATAGAAGAAATCGGTGAAAGGATAGAGTTTCTCTCCGCACAGTTCCTTGGAAATGACTATGGAGAATTCACGTTAATTGGTAGTGCCGGAACACCTGAGGAGTTCGTAATCAACCTGGAAGGTGTCGACTGTTTTACTTTTGTCGATTATGTGGAGGCCATGCGCCTGTCACTCTCTTTTGCGGAATTCAAAGATAATTTGAAAAGGGTGCGGTATCAATCCGGTGTAGTTGACTATGTGCGGCGTAACCATTTTTTTACAGATTGGATTATTTTTAATAAGGAATTTGTAGAAGATGTTACCAAAGAAGTTGGCGGACTAAAGACTAAAAAAGCCAATAAAATCCTGAATATTAAAGAAGATGGTACATTTTTTCTGGAAGGGATTAGTCCTTGCAAACGGGACATCTGTTATATTCCAACAGAGTTGATTGACGATGCGGTGATTGCCGGATTGCGAAATGGAGATTATGCAGGCATATACACAGAAAAAGGAGGTCTCGACGTCTCACATGTGGGCATCATTATTAAAACAGAAGGCAAAACCTTTTTACGGCACGCTTCTTCCCTTGAGATGAACAGGAAGGTAATTGATCAGAATTTGAAGGAATACCTGACGGGCAAACCCGGCCTGCTTGTACTCCGGGCAAAGAACGGCGACCTGTGATAATATCAGATATCAAAGAGACCGGGATTAATAGGGCAGGCTACTGTTAAAACTAAATATTGCAAGAGAATTTTAATGATGGTATAAAGGAAAAAAAGAGTAAAAGGGAGGTAAAGTGCTATGAAGAAATTATCTTTTTTTGTTTTACTTGCAATTCTTTTGATACCAATTGTCGCCTTTTCCGATGCACAGGATACGTTGAATAAGTCTATAAATCATATTGTATCGGTCCAGGATGAAAACGGCGCATGGTCAAGATTGAAGGGGGAATTCCCGTCTGAGACAGAGCCCACAAGCTGGGCAGTAAAGGTACTTGCCATGAACAAGGTTGTGCCTGACAAAGTTGAAAAAGGGGTAAATTTTATCCTTAAAGACCAGAAGCCGGATGGAAGCTGGAACAACAATACAGCACATACTGCCTTTACAATCCTTGCACTGAAGGAGGTAAACAAAGGCGATGAAGCAATAAAAAAGGGTGCGGAGTATTTAAGGACAGTGCAGGATACAAATGGGGGGTTTAAAAGGATAGGGAAGGAAGGCGCTCCACTGACAATTTATACGGCTGTTGTATTATGTGCATTAAAGGAAGCGGGATACAAGAAGGACGATCCTATGGTTAAACAGGCTGTCGACTGGTTGATAAGTTGCCAGAATGCTGACGGTGGTTATGGAATGCCGAAAGGGACACCGTCGTTATCTCTGAGCAGTGCCTGGACCATAAAGGCCCTCCTCGCATTCGGAATGACGCCGTCAATGCCATCTATTCAGAATGCTGTCGGATATTTACTGAAAACCCAGAAACCTTCAGGAGGTTTTTCTTTTGTTCCGCCTGCACCGGAAGACCCTGAGGCTACCGCATATGCGATTATGGCATTAAGCGGTTTAACAGACAAAAAAGATGTTATCCAAAAGGCCTTTGATTATCTGGCAAAGGTACAGCAAGCTGACGGCGCTTATATAAGTAACGCACCGGTTCAGTTTAATAAGATACCGAAGAAAAATACGCAGACCACTGTCTTTGTTGCATGGGCATTATCGGAAGCAAAGTGACTTAAACTCAAGGTTTGGGTTTGCCGGTTCGGAGGTCGGATAGAAAGAACCGTGAACCAAGAGGCTTAATATGGAATTACTGAGACGAATGTGCAGACACAACCTGGCGTTGGTTGGTCTGATTATATTGATTCCCATGTTTCTGTGCGCCCTATTCGCTCCTTTTATCTCAGTCCATAATCCTTTTGAACCTGATTTAAAGCATGTCCTTGCATCACCTTCCATTTCACACCCCTTCGGAACAGATACGCTCGGAAGAGATGTATTTGCAAGGGTAGTCTATGGAAGCAGAATCTCCCTCATTGTAGGGTTTGTCTCTGTGGGCATAGCAGTCCTGATAGGCATTACAATAGGTGCAATTTCAGGCTATTACGGTGGTATTATGGATGAGACGATAATGCGATTTGTTGACCTCATGATGTGCTTCCCCACCTTTTTCCTGATACTTGCCGTGATTGCCCTCCTTGAGCCAAGTATATGGAACATTATGATAGTCATCGGGCTTACGGGCTGGATGGGCATAGCGCGCCTTATCAGAGCGGAAATCTTGAGCATTAAGCATAAGGAATTTGTCCTTGCTGCCAAGGCCCTTGGGTTATCGGAAGTTAGAATTATTTTTCGGCACGTCCTGCCGAATGCAATGTCACCTATCTATGTGGTTGCAACCCTTGGTATAGGAGGGGCAATCCTTACGGAATCCGCCCTGAGTTTTTTGGGTATTGGTGTCCAGCCACCTACGCCAAGCTGGGGGAATATCCTTACACAGGCAAAGGATAATATCGAAGTGGCCTGGTGGCTGAGCCTCTATCCCGGGCTTGCAATATTTTTGACTGTAATGGGATATAATCTCCTGGGAGAGGGCTTGAGAGACATATTTGATCCGAGAAGATATTATCAGTCCTGATAATATCACCGGTGGAATATGGTAAATAATTAGGAGACAGGATGCTGATCACACTGGTTGCAATAGCCGTTATCATGATCTTGTTTTTCACATTTCTGCTTTTCCGTAAAGGCGAAACATCGGCTCATGCACAAAAATATCTTGTGAAAGAAGCATCCCGGAAAATAAAAAATAAAGCCGATAATATATTGTCAAAACAGCTTCATAACACCAATGCCCAGCAGAAGATGTTATATGAAATATATCCCTCACTCAAGGAAATTGCTTATTATTCCATGCCAGACGAGGTTTTTCCGACCCGGATAGAAAATATAGACGAAAATATTCAGGAAACAATACGAGAAAAAATCTCTTCCATTAAACCAATTTCTGCGAACTATGTTAATCTTTTAAATCTGTTGAGAAACCCGGAATCAAATCCTGGAGAAATTTCAACAATTGTTTCGACAAACCCTGTCTTCTCCGCCAGAATTCTCCAGACAGTCAATTCGGCATATTTCGGGCTTAACAATAAAATCACATCTCTGGGCAGGGCAATAACCCTTCTGGGATACAATAATGTAAGAGCTCTTGTATTTCAGGATTCTTTAGGCGCCGCAGCCTCTGCCAGACAAACCGACAAACCGGAGGCATATGTAAAAATCTGGATACATTCTGCAATAGTTTCGGTTTGTGCCGGTTATCTGGGGAAAAAGATTTTTCAACTCTCTGAATATGACCTCGCTACTATAGGGCTTCTCCATGACATTGGAAAATATTACTATCATTTGTTCGAAATACAGGGAGAAGCAACATCAGACCTTCCCGGGATTATTTCAGACCTTCCCGGGATTATTCCAGACCTTCCCGGGATTATTCAGGAAGAACAGAAATTTGGTATTAACCATGCAACACTGGGAAGTCTTATAGCAAAAAACTGGCAGTTATCGGAGAGCATAGTTCAAAGCATTGCATATCATCATTACCCCAACTTTTTTTCACCGGAAGATATTCCAGGGCTTTATCTGAAAGAGAGTTTTGTAATTTGCATTTCAGACCTTATCGTCAAAGCCATTGGATACAAAGAACAGGGGGATGATATATTACCGATAAAAGAGGAATATTTTAAGATGTTTCGTTTGAGTCCGGAGTTATCAGAGATAATAATGCCGGATTTAACAAAAGAAATAGAAAAAACACGTTTAACAGTAGAATCCTATATAAAGGTAACAACGTCTGATGCCATTTGAAAAAATAAATAATTTACAAGTCTATTATGAGGTTCATGGTGAAGGTGAAGTTATTATTCTTATACACCATGGTTTCGGCTCAGCCAAAATCTGGAAAAATATTTATCCACGCCTTGTGACCCAGGGTTATAAAGTAATGATATATGACCGCCGGGGCTATGGACAATCAGAAAGGGGGGATGATTTTCAGATCTTTTATGAAAGCGACCGATACCGGCCTGAAAGCGTGGAAGAACTAAGAATATTAAAAGAAATCCTCGACATTAAGGAATGCCATTTAGTCGGACAATGTGAAGGCGGTGTTATCGGCATCGACTATTCAATCAAGTATTCCAGGGAGGTCAAAACCCTGACTGCTGCCAGCACCCAATGTTTTAGTGATGTGCCCATGACCGAACTCAATGCCGTGAAGTTTGGAAAAAAATATGCTTATCTGGAAGCAGAGTTGCAAGCTAAGATGATTGGATGGCACGGAGAAACAGCAGAAATCAATTATAATCAATTTGCCAAGTATGGCGGGGCTTACGGCAAGGACTATTTTGATCTGAGACCTGTCCTGCCGTTGGTTTCATGCCCTACACTGGTACTTTATCCTGACCGCAGTTCCATCTTTGACGTGGAGCAATCCGTTGCCTTTTATCGCCATCTCTCAAGGGGTGAACTGGCCGTTTTCCCGAAATGCGGCCACAATACCTATGAACAACGACCGGAAGACTATGCTCGTACTATCCTGGATTTTATTAAGAGAAATACAAAAGCCGGGGATTCGAAAGTCCTTCCGGCTATGACATGTTTGGCATAAAAATGGCCGGGTTGACGAATAGATAACCTGGTATTAACGGGCAGAAAAAAGTCAGGAAATAACAAACCTAAATCACTATTGACTTTTCCCTTTATTCATCATAATATAAGTAGCTTTTTTTAAAATAAAAGGTTCAGGAGTTTACCAATGTATGCCATTATTGAAAATGGAGGCAAGCAGTATAAAATCATTGAGGGAGAAAAGGTAAAACTGGAAAAGTTCACCGGTGTCGAAGGGGAAGATGTCCAGATAAAAGAAGTTCTGGCTCTCAATGATGGGAACAATACTATTATCGGCAGTCCTTACATAGACGGTGCATATATACAGGGCAAAGTCGTTTCTCACGGTAGATGGAAAAAGGTAATAGTATTTAAGTACAAACGCAGGAAAGACTATAAGAAGAAAAATGGGCATCGTCAACACTATACGGAACTACTCGTAGAGAAGATATACACGGAGGCATCTCATGGCGCATAAAAAGGCAGGCGGAAGCTCAAGGAACGGAAGGGACAGCGACGGCCAGAGGCTTGGCGTAAAACTCTATGGCGGTCAGAGAGCAAAGGCCGGCAATATAATAATCAGACAGCATGGCACAAAAATCCACCCGGGAACCAATGTTGGCATGGGCCGTGATTACACCTTATTTGCTCTGGCGGACGGAATTGTCACATTTGAGTCCAGGGGCAATAGAAAAAGGGTGAGTATATCCCTTGTTGAATGAAATTTGTTGATGAAGCAGATATATATATAAAAGCAGGCAACGGTGGCCATGGTTGTGTAAGCTTCAGGAGAGAAAGATTTATCCCCAGGGGAGGGCCGGACGGCGGGGATGGAGGAAAAGGGGGAGACGTAGTCTTAGTAGGCAGCAAAGCACTGTCAAGTCTTTTAGATTTCAAATATAAACGTATCTATCGAGCAGAAAACGGGAAAAACGGCAGCGGAAAAAATAAGAAGGGCAGGGGAGGGAAGGATCTGTATATCCATCTGCCTCTTGGAACCATTGTATATGATAAGGCATACACAACACCGCTGTGCGATGTCACAGAGGACAACAAGCATTATATTGTTGCAAAAAGCGGGAGGGGCGGCAGGGGCAATACTCATTTCGTAACCCCCACGCACAGGGCGCCTGTAGAATTTGAAAACGGTACAGAAGGAGAAGAAAAGGAGTTAAAACTCGTATTAAAGCTCCTTGCCGATGTAGGGATCGTGGGTCTGCCAAACGTCGGAAAATCAACCCTCATATCCTGTTTAACAAATGCAAAACCCTTAATAGGGGACTATCCTTTTACTACATTAACCCCTGCCCTCGGTGTATTCCGGGACAATGACGACACCTTTGTTATTGCAGATATCCCGGGTTTAATAAAAGATGCCTCAAAAGGCAGAGGCTTGGGCTTAACATTCTTAAGACACATAGAGAGAACGAATATCTTTCTCCTGGTGCTGGATGCCTCTTCCGAATCGGCAGACAAGGATTATGATACATTATTGGATGAGTTAAAATCCTACAAAGAAGAAATGCTGGATAAGAAGAGAATCCTGGTGCTGAACAAGATTGACATTTCATCAAAGGCTTCTGTAAAGAAATGGAATGTTTTTTTTAAAGAAAAAGGTGAAACAACAGTAAACGTCAGTGCGTTAAAAGGACAGGGAATTGATGAGCTGAGGGATCTTTTAAAAGGAACAACCAGGCATCAATCTGGAATTATGGAATCAAAAACCGTAAACAAAGGAACAACGGAAGATGCATGATTAATGTCAAACGGATAGTCATTAAAGTAGGAACATCGGTTCTTCTGGATAAAGATAAAAAGGTCAGCGCTGATATGATAGGAAGGCTTGCAAGGCAGATAAGAAAAATAAAGGAGAAAGGGATCAGCCCGGTTATTGTATCGAGCGGAGCCATTGCCTACGGCATGGAAACCCTCAATTTAAAAAAGAAACCTAAAGAGATTGCTAAAAGGCAAGCCCTTGCATCAATCGGACAGATCCTGCTTATGAAGATGTATATGGAAGCATTCGAAAAAGAGAAGATGAAAACCGGCCAGATATTGCTGACCCATGAAGACATAAAAAGCAAGAACAGGTGTTTAAATCTTATGAACACATTAAATATGCTTCTGGCTATGGATATCGTTCCAATAATCAACGAAAACGATGCCCTCTCATTCAAGGAAATCAGGTTCGGTGATAATGACAACCTTTCTGCCCTTATTGCGCAGATCTCCAATGCAGACCTGCTGCTGCTTCTCTCAGATGTTGACGGGTTGTTTGATAAGGATCCGAATAAATATACCGGTGCCCGTATTATTGATGTTGTACATAAAATAGATGATAAAATTGAAAAGATAGCAGGTGAAACAAGGAGCGAAAAAAGCACGGGCGGGATGGTAAGCAAGCTGGAGGCGGCAAAAAAGGCGGGCAGCTATGGCATCCCTACGAGGATAGTCCGGGGAAACCTGGAAAATATCGTATTAAGGATTGTTAAAGGTGAAGAGGCGGGAACGTTGTTTCTTGCAGACAAAAAAATGACAAGGAATAAATGGTGGACAGCCTTTGCTTATAATATTAAAGGTAAAATTCACATAGACAAAGGGGCTGAACATGCCATAGTTCATGGCGGCAAAAGCCTTCTATCCTCCGGCATAATTAAAGTAGAAGGTGATTTTTCAAGAGGGGGATGCATTGAAGTGGATAGCGTCGATGGCGGGATTGTTGCGAAGGGGATAACAAATTATTCCTCATCGGATATTAATAAGATCAAAGGTCTAAAAAGTATTGATATTGAAAAGAAGCTCGGATATAAATATGCTGAAGAAATTGTACACAGGGATAATATGGTATTGATATGAAACCTGAAAAACTTGCACAAAAGACAAAAGTAGCGTCCGGTATTCTTTCTCATGCTGCAACAGAGCAGAAGAACAATATTCTCATGATACTGGAAGGACTGATCGCAGAAAAACAGGAATATCTTTTCAACGAAAACAGGAAGGATATTGAGAGCGCCCAAAAGGAAGGGCTCCCCAAAAGTATGTTGGACAGACTCAGGATAGACGATAAAATCATCCGTGAGATGCAGGCAAGCATTAGGGATGTTATAGCGCTCCCTGATCCTGTCGGTGAGATTGTAAAGTTATGGAACAGGCCTAATAAACTGCTTGTGGGCCGGATGAGAATACCCATCGGTGTTATCCTTGTAATTTATGAATCCAGACCCAACGTAACGATAGAGGCGTTCTCTTTATGCCTGAAAAGCGGTAACTGTGTAATTCTGAAGGGCGGCTCCGAGGCATACCATTCAAACCTTGCCCTATTCAGCCTTATTACAGAGTCACTGGAAAAAGCCGGTATTACTGCAGATGTAGCACAATTTATCGGGACAGGCGACAGGGCATATATATACGAGCTACTGAAGCTGGATGACTATATCGACCTGATTATTCCAAGAGGCGGGGAAGCCCTCATCAGGAGTGTTGTCGAGCAATCGAGCATCCCTGTATTAAAACACTACAAAGGCGTTTGCCACATATATGTCGATGAATGGGCACAGCTTGACCTTGCATATAAGGTCTGCCTTAACGCAAAAGTTCAAAAACCGGCGACATGTAATGCCATGGAGACCCTCCTTGTCCACAGATCTGTTGCAAATACATTTCTACCTGAAATGGCAAATATTTTACATAAACAAGGTGTTACCATCAAAGGCTGCGAAAAAACTGTGAAAATCCTGAAAGGGATTGACAAGGCGAAGGAGCAGGATTGGTACGAGGAATATCTTGATCTAACCCTTTCGATAAAGATTGTTAAAAATATGGATGAAGCTGTTTCGCATATCAGAAAATACGGTTCAAATCATACAGATGCAATTATTACAGCAAACTACGATAATGCATGGAGGTTTTTAAGAGAGGTCAACTCATCTTGTGTACTTATTAATGCGTCTACAAGGTTAAACGACGGCTATCAATTAGGTCTCGGAGCAGAAATGGGCATTAGCACGACAAAACTGCATGCCTTCGGCCCTATGGGGCTTCAAGAATTGACCGTTAACAAGTTTATAGCCTTTGGCGATGGACAGTTGAGGGAATAATGAAAGTAGGCATTTTCGGAGGCACCTTTGACCCTGTGCATATCGGACATTTAAGGACAGCAGAAGAAATACGTGAGCAGTACCTGCTGGATAAGGTCTATTTTGTACCGGCTTACATACCGCCTCATAAGAGAACCCTGAAAATAACAGATTCCTCCTTACGTCTGACAATGTTAAGAAGGGCAGTCAGAGGCAACAGCTCTCTCTGTACATCTGACATAGAGATAAAAAATCAAGGGGTCTCCTATTCTATTAATACAATAAAGATATTCCGGAAGCGGTTTGAGAAACTCTATTTTATTATAGGCATTGACGCTTTTTTAGAGATAGATACCTGGTATAATTATCAGGAGATATTCAATTACACAAATTTTATCATTATGGAAAGACCTCTCAACAGTAAAACGCCAGCCAATACATTATTCCCTCCTGACATCAGGAAAGATATAGACAGGATAGACGAACGTACATTCAAACATGCATCCGGGAATGAAATCCATATGCAAAGGGTTACTCAGCTCGATATATCATCAACAAAGATAAGGGACTCGGCAAGGAACGGCAGATCTATCAAATATCTTGTTCCTCAACCGGTGGAGAAATTTATTGATAAAATGGGATTGTACAGAAAAATAATGGATTAAGGACGAAGAATGCAAAAAAATATAGACTTAATTTCTACATTATATTTTTTTAAGAGGGTAAATGGAAACAATAGATAAGGTTAAGATGTGCAGCAGATATGCTGAAGAAAAAAAGGCAGATGATTTGTTGATGCTTGAACTTAAAGGGTTGACTGATATTGCAGATTATTTTGTGCTGGCAAACGGGACAAGCGAGAGGCATGTCAAAACCATATCCGAGCATATTGAAGCAAGCATGAAAAACGACGGGATAAAACCATATTCTGTCGAAGGTTACAATGATGGAAGGTGGATAATAATAGATTACCGGGACGTTATAGTTCACGTATTCCTCGAGCCTTTAAGGGAACTATACGACCTTGAAAGCCTCTGGATCGAGGCAAAAAGACACAGGTTGGAGAAAGAAAATAAATGCAACTCAGGGGTGGAACATGGACAAAGAACAGATTGAATATTTCAGGAAAAAACTTCTCAAAACGAGAGAAGGGATACTGAATAAGGCGAAGAAGCTCAAGGAAGAATCTTATACGCTTGGAACAGACGGCATTCAGGACATGGCAGACGCTGCAAGCAATTCATATAACGCCGATATTCTGATGAGCATAAGCGACAATGACCTTAAGCTCTTAAAGGATGTAGACCATACACTTGACAAAATAAAAAATGGAGCATATGGCATATGTGAAGAGTGTGAAGAAAAAATTAATGAAAAAAGACTTGAGGCAAATCCTGTTGCAAGGTATTGTATTACTTGTAAGCGATTAATGGAAGAAAAAGGAATATAATACTATGAGATATAAGATATTCTTTCTCCTGTTTCTCCTGTTTGTAATTTTTTACCTCTATATAAATCATCTTAATCCGGATAACGTAAAACTTTACCTTGGCTGGGGCTCTAAACCCTTTGAGGCAAGCGTTGCAACTTATGTAGTAGCATCATTTGTACTGGGTATCATTATCTCAATTATCATAAGCTTCTTCTATGATATGGGGAGATTTATCAGTGGATGGAAAGAGGGGAAAATAGGAAAGAGAAGACAAGAATTCAAGGATTTTTTTGAGAAGGCAAGGGCATATGATTTGAGGGGTGATAGAGAAAAAGCCATAGAAAACCTCAACAGGATTATCAGAAAAACCCCTGACATGGAAGAACCCTATATGTTTCTCTCAGACATATATATATCCATGAAAGAGTTCGATAAGGCAATAGAGGTGCTTGATCTTGCCGTGACAAACCTTGGTAAACGTGAATCCATACTGTTGAAAAGGGCAAAGGTACGTCTTACAACAAAGGATACGCAAAAAATTGAAAATGAATTAAAGGAAGTATTAAAAGCCAACGAAGCTAATCTGGAAGCACTGGCAATTTTAAGGGATTACTATATTTCCAGAAAAATATGGGATGATGCTTATGAAGCAGAAAAAAAGATAAAAAAATTCATAAAAACAGATGATGAAAACAGGGAATTTCTGGGCATACGGTGCGAAAAGATACGTGTGCTTTTTGCCAATAAGTTTGATATCAGTTCCGATGACATCATCAAGGAACTAAAAGAAATTATCAGTGAGGATAAACGGTTTATACCTGCCTATGTACTTCTGGCTGAAGCATATAAAAGAACCGGCAAGCTGAACGAAGCCGGCAGGGTATACGGCAGAGGTTATTCAAAAACAGGCCATATAATTTTTCTTTTGAAAATGGAAGACCTTTACATCGACAGGGGAAATCCTGAAATCATACTGAAGATATACCGGAGAATCCTTGATATCTCTACAAAAAACTATCTCATAGAATTTCTCTATGCACGGCTGTGTTTGAGGCTGGAGATGATTGATGAAGCGATAGACATGCTCAATACGCTGCTTGCAGAGGGGGCGGATTTTAAAGGACTTCATAAGGCTATGGCAGAGGCATACATCCACAGAGGACAGATGGAAAAGGCTGTGGAAGAATTCCGGCGCGCATTTCCTGCAGAGCATGTATATATTCCTTTTATATGTGATCATTGTCAGTCCAAAAAAGTCGAGTGGTCGGATTTTTGCGATATTTGTAATAGCTGGAACACAATTAATGTAAGAAAAGAAGACTTCTTCTATACCGAGGCAGTGGAGTTGAAGGCGCTTTATGAAGGAGAAGCATGGGATAAGGAGTAAAAAAATGATAAAAGACTTGCTTATAACCAATAGCAACAAGATCATCTTTTTGATACTTGACGGGCTTGGTGATATCCCGAACCCTGAGTATGTATATCAAACCCCGCTTGAAGCAGCCAAAAAACCCAATATAGACAAGCTTTCTATAAAGACGGGCATACTCGGACGTATGCTGCCTGTTGACATAGGCGTTACACCGGGAAGTGGTCCAGGGCACTTGAGCCTTTTCGGGTATGACCCCATTGTCTATGAGATCGGCAGAGGTGTACTTGAAGTCCTTGGGCTTAATATGGATCTGCAAGACGGCGATCTTGCAGCGCGGGCAAATTTCTGTACAATAAAAGATGGCATTGTAACAGACAGGAGAGCAGGAAGAATAGCAACAAGCGAGACCGAACGTTTATGCGAAATGCTCACCAAAGCAATACCCGAGGTTGAAGGCACAAAAATTCTTATAAAGCCGGGGAAATCCCACAGGTTTGCCATGATATTCAGAAGTAAGGGGCTTTCGGATAAACTGACGGACGCAGACCCTCACAAGGATAACAAACCCTTAACATACACCACACCGAAAACAGGAGAGGCAGAATTTGCATCAAAGGTCGTCAATGCGTTTATAACCCGTGCATTAGATGTTATAAAAGATGAGAAGATTGCAAACGGTGTGCTGTTGCGGGGTTTTTCTGAAAAGCCTGACCTAACACCTTTTTCTGTGAGCTACGGACTCAACGCCCTCGCTATTGCTACATACCCTATGTACAGGGGTATTGCAAAGGTGCTCGGAATGGACGTCAATGAAGAGCCGAAAGATTACAACGAAATGGTAAAAATTTTAAAGGACAACTATAATTCATATCAATTTTTCTTTATGCATATAAAAGAAACAGACCTTGCAGGCGAGGACGGGAACTTCCCTGCCAAGGTAGCTGCTATTGAAAACGTCGATAAGATTGTGCCGGAGATATATGATCTCGATCCTCAGGCATTAATAATTACAGGTGACCACTCAACGCCCTGCCCCATGAAAGGCCATAGCTGGCACCCGGTCCCACTTCTTCTCATTACAAAGACAGGTGAGCAGGACGGGATAACCTTTCACGAAAGGAACTGCATCCACGGCAGTATCGGAACGATTTACAGCAAACAGCTCATGCCTCTCGTACTTGCCCATGCTTTTAAACTCGACAAATACGGCGCATAATTTTTTAAAGGCTGTATTAGAGATTATATATCCTGTCCATTGTGGCGGGTGCGATAAAAAAGGCGATATCCTTTGCAGAAAGTGCATCGATTCGTTACGAGTGGTTGAAGATGACTCAACATGTCCTGTTTGCGGAAGATGGTTGGGTGAAAGAGCCGTATGTGGCGAGTGCATTCAGAATAAAAGAGGGTTCCGGGAAGGATATTACGGTTTTTATTTTGAAAACAGACTCCGTGATGCAATACATGCATTTAAGTTCCACGGCAGGAAAGATGTCGGCAAACATTTAGTCCATTTAATAAATGAAAAGATCATATCTTTTTCAGAATCCTTTGACTGCATAATCCCCATGCCTGTCACAGAAAGGAGGCTTAAAGAAAGGGGTTTTAACCAGTCCTTCATCATAGGAGAGGAGATATCGAAGATAACGGGCAAACCTGTTTATCACTCAATCCTCTATAAAACAAGGGATACAATGGATCAGTACAGCCTTCATAGAGATGAGAGAAAGAAGAACATAAAAGGCGCCTTTACAGTCAAAAACGGGCATGATATGCAAGCAAAACGGGTCCTGCTCGTGGATGACCTGTTTACAACAGGCTACACAGCGAAAGAAGCCTCCGGGGCACTGCTTAAAGCAGGCGCCGGCCATACCCTGTTTTTTGCCCTCGCACGGACGCCCTCATGAAAAAAGTTGTTTATATATCATCTGCCTTAATGCTCGCTATTGTCTTTGCCGTTATCATTGTACTGACAAATTTGTCAACGGTTGTTTCCTATGCGCTGGGAAGATTTATAAAAGGGCAGGTTCAAATATCCGGTTTCAACATAACATATAAAAAAAATACCGTTGTTGTGGACTTTAGTGACATTCATGCAAAGGGAAGTATGGAGGGACAGGCCAAAAACTGTCAACTGGTTATAGGCATAAAAAATTGGATATACCTGAAAGATATAGTCATCTCTGATTTTGATTTAATTGTTTCTGCATCAAAGAGAAAAACCCGTTTTTTCCCTTTGCCCGAAAACCTTTTTGAGATAAAAAGAGGTATTGTTACATACAATAAGCAAAGATTTATTATTAATGAAGCAAAAATAAAGGCGTTAAGACCAGGAAAAACCTTTACCTTTGCGATAGACATGCGACATGATGAACTGTTCGGGACAATATACGGTTCAGGAGAAGGCACATACAAAGGTAAATCAACTGAAGCAAAGGGACAGCTAAACATCACCAGGCTGAATCTTAACAAACTGTCCGGCGATATGCACGGCAAGGCAAATATTAACGGAACATTTACATATGCGAATAAAAGCTTTGCCTTCGAAGGTCCCTTTGAAATCTTTGATTACATACTGAAAGATCCCATATTCAAAAAACCCTTTGTTGTTGAAAGAGCAAACGGTAATCTGTCCTTCATGCATGCCGATACTATAATGGATATAAAGATAAGCAATACCTATTATAAAAATACCCCACTTGACTTGAATCTGATGTTCGTAAAAAACGCACTTGCAAGGTTCGAACTCAGCATGGACTTTTTTGCTATCCAGGACGTAAAAAATTACATAGCCCTGGATAGTATTACGAAAACAAAATTTGATATATGGAAGTATATTGATGATGGAAAAATAAGGATAAATAAATTTGTATATGATAAGAAACACCCGTTATACATGGAATTGGAATTAAAAAACACCGGAATAATCTATAAAGATATGCGTTTTACCGATGTTGAAGCCGCATTATCCTTTAAGGAAAACAAACTGAACATCTCCGGGGCTGGAGGGCTTTTTAAAACAAGCAGGCTTTACGATGTAAAGGGCGTAATTCCTTTTTCAAAAGAAAAAGATATGAATATGAATGGTAATTATTCCTTTAATTTGAAAGATATCCCGACACTTATAGATACAAGCGGGATTAATTTCAAAAACGGCGAAACAGAAGGCACAATAGAACTCAGCGGGAATCAAGATAGAGGTTTTAAGATAAAAGGTACAGGCAAATTCAGTAAAGCCGATATAGCATGGGAAAAGTCATCAGTATCTGCAAAAGGTATTTATAAGTTCAACAACGATGAAATTATCTTTGACCCGCTTATAGTCAACAGAGGCAGCACCGATATGGTTATCAGGGGAAAGTGGCATAAAAACTTCCTGGACTTGAAAATAAAAGGCGATTTAGATGTAATTCATATGCAACCCTTTACCCAAAAACCTTTTGATATTGGCGGGGTTGCAGGGCTCGACATTGAAGTGCAAAAATTTGCCGATAATCTCAAAATAGACGGCGATATATCCATGGATAACCTCTATTTTGAATTTCCCGGTATTGTGAAAAAGGAAAAAGGCATAAAGAGCAAGGCAAGCGTGACCCTGCTTAAGAAAGGAATGAACACGCGTATAGAGCGTTTTTTATATAATCTCGATATCATCAACCTGGATCTCAATGGTAATATAAAACCCGATAAAAAAATGGATCTGGATATTGCGATGGATATTTTCGGTTTTGGCAAGGTTGCCCCCCTCTTTTTTTTTAGTAGCAGTACAGCAAAAGGAGATCTGGAACTGAAGATGTCTTTAAAAGACATCGAGCTCCCTCTGAAAAAATTGCCCTATATGAAAGGTTATGTAAAAGTCAATAACGGTTTTTTAAGGCTCCCGTGGCTAAAAAAACCCCTCAGCGAGATTAATCTCGTTTCAGACTTTAAAGGTGAAACATTTGATACAAAAATTGACAGATTAATATGCGGGAAAAGTATTTTAAACAGTGGCACATTCCATTCATACGGTCTTGCATCACCTCGTTTTTTCCTCTATGTCGAAATGGATGCCTTTGATTATGACGATTTCCAGACCAACGGTGACTTTAAAATTAACGTAATTGACAAAAACAGCCTGATGGCAAAGACAAGCGGGGAGATACATTTACTGGCAAAGAAAATACACTTAGGCAACTTCAACGGCGAGAGCCTCGATGTCAAGGGACTTCTGAGTAACAGAAGGCTGAATATTTCGGAATTGAAAATGAGTGCCTTTGACGGCAATATAGACACGCACGGCTACATTGATCTTTCCGGCAATATTCCCCATATATATATCAACAGCAGATTGAAGAGAATAAAAAGCGGCCTGTTTATGAAAGCTTTTAACGACAAGACCTATGTGGCAGAAGGCAGGTCAAGTATATACGGTAATGTGGATTTACATGGCAGCACCATGAAAGAGCTTATCGGCGATATAAACGGCAATGTGGCGATATACAGCAGAGATGGATTGATTATGAAATGGAACCTTCTGTCGAAAATATTCGGGCTTCTTAATGTACACGATGTTCTTCGCGGAAAGGTTAATCTGTCGAAAGAGGGTCTGCCATACAAAAGAATGGGGGCAACCTTTACTGCAAAAAAAGGTATTTTCTTCACAAAAGACTTTCTTATCGACAGCCCTTCTATGGTAATTACAGGAGAGGGAAGCTTAGACATCAAAAAAAATGAGATAGACGCCAATATAGCCGTCTCACCGCTTGTTACCCTTGACAGAACAATAGACAGAATCCCTATTCTGCGGAATATTCTAAAAGATAAGAGAGATGGGTTTCTGCATGTAGCATACAAAGTAAAAGGACCTATGGGTGATCCCGATATAAGCTTTAATTTTGCAAATAGCATTGGCGGCAGGACAATTGAAGTATTGCGGAATATTTTGGTGCTGCCGAAGGAGATTCTTGAAAGCAACTAATTCCATTTCCAAATCAAAGCGCTATCATTGTTGGCTTCGTCATCGGTTCCTCGACATACCGGTATAGCATGCCTACGTCGCCTCTTCCTTGCCGCCTTGATCCCATCTTTGATTTGTGGGAATGGAATAAGAATTAAAAATGGGAGGCTTATAAATCTTGAAGATAGGGATAATAGGTGCAGGCAAGGTAGGCATATCAATCGGATACGTCCTCAAGCAGAAGGGGATGGAGATTACGGCAGTATCCGATATATTTGAAGCATCTATTAATACGGTAAGAACATATCTGGGAGATAATGTCCTTTATACCACTGACAATGTTGAAGTTGTCGAAGCATCGGACATTATCGCCGTTACGACGCAAGACAGAATTGTTAAAGAGGTGGCCATTGAAATTACCGAAAAGATGGAGAGGCTTGACGGTAAGCTGTTTTTCCACACAAGCGGTGCGCACCCGGCAACATTGCTCTCACCGCTTGAAACAAAAGGCGCCCGTCTCGGCGCCCTTCATCCCTTACAGACATTCCCTGATATTGACAGCTCAATTAATGTACTTCCAGACACATACATCTTCATTGAGGGCGGTGAAGATTCAATAGATGTCTTGCGTAAAATCGGAGCCGCCCTCGGCTCCGGTGTTGTCAGGATGGAAGGGGAACAAAAGTTGCTCTACCATCTTTGCGCTGTTTTTGTCTGTAATCTTCTATGTGCCCTCTTTTATATAGGTGAAGATATTATGGATAAAATCGGTATAGAACTACAACCGTTTTTTCCCATTATCAAGGCCACGTTGAAAAACATAGAAAACAAAGGCCCCCTTATGTCACTCACCGGTCCGATTGTGAGAGGCGATATGGAAACAGTGCTTTCCCATCTCGAGGCAATGGAAGGCATGGAGCTTTATAAAAAGGTTTACAAATCACTTTCCCTCGTAGCGCTGAATATGGCGAAAGAAAGAGGAGATATCAGCGAGGAAGCGCTGGAAAAGCTAAAACATATTTTAAAGTAGGGCATATCGGCCTGAACCGCATGGTTTTGAACTATTCTACCTTATCTCCCTTTATTGTGGCCTTGACGCAAAGGACATACTTTGTGTACACTATTATATTCAATGATCGATGCTCTAAGGAAAGAACTGGAACTTCTTGCAAACCCGGAAAAGGCAGAGGTACTTCAGCGGTTCTTCAAAACCGGTCCTGGCCAGTACGGTGAGGGCGATGTCTTTGCCGGTATTGTTGTCCCTGTTTCCCGCAAAATCGCAAAAAAATATGCAAATCTACCCGATGACGGGATTCTCACGCTCCTCAAATCAAAGATTCATGAAGAAAGACTCATTGCCCTTTTGATACTTATCTTTCAATTTGAAAAAGGCGATGCACGGAAAAAGGAGCAAATCTTCCTTCTCTACCTCAAGCATACCCCATTTATCAACAACTGGGACCTTGTTGATCTCTCGGCTGAAAAGGTTGTCGGCGCATATCTTGACGGGAGATCCAAAGAGATACTCTACAGTCTCGCACAATCGGAGAGCCTCTGGGAGAGACGTATTTCGATCATCTCCACATTCCATTACATCAAGCAGGGGAAATACGATGATACCCTTGCCATTGCCGGCATCCTCCTTGGGGACAGGAAAGACCTTATCCACAAGGCTGTAGGCTGGATGCTGAGAGAGGTGGGCAAACGTTGCTCGGAAGAGGCAGAGGAAATATTTTTGCGCAAACATCATCGTGAGATGCCGAGGACCATGCTCCATTATGCCATAGAACGTTTCAGTCCGGAAAAGAGACGTCTGTACCTTTAACATCCCATTTCCAAACGGAAGGTTACCCGATGGCCGGGCCTCCCCGCTCTTCGGTGCGGATTCGTATACACTCTGCCAGATCAAGGACAAAGATCTTGCCGTCTCCTACTTCGCCAGTATGAGCGCCCTTAATAATTGCTTTGATCGTTGGCTCGACAAAATTCTCGTTTACCGCTATCTCAAGGCGTATCTTCCTCAAAAGATTACCCATCTCTCTTGCGCCCCGGTAAACTTCCGTGACACCCATTTGCCTGCCGTGGCCGAGGACTTCATTAACTGTCATAAGGTTTACATCAGCCTTGTAGAGCTCTTCTTTTACTGCTTCCAATCTGTCCGGTTTTATGATTGCGATGATAAGTTTCATATTCGTTTCCTCCTATTCGATAACAGTGTAAGCATTTTCGTGATGCTGGGTCAGGTCGAGACCTATAATTTCATCCCGCTCCGTTACCCTTACCTTCACAAACAGGTCGACAAGTTTATAGATAATGTAACTCACCGCAAAGCTGTACGCACTTATCACAACCACAGCTATCAACTGAACAAGAAACTGTTTGGGGTTTCCATAGAATAATCCATCCGCGCCGGCCGGATTTACGATCTTGGATGCAAATAGTCCTACAGCGAGGGTCCCCAGAATACCACCCACACCATGTACGCCGAAGGCATCGAGGGAATCGTCATATCCGAGTCTCGGCTTTATAATTGCCACAAAGACATAGCACACCACGCTTGCAGCAAAGCCGATAACTACGGCAGCAAAGACCGTGACAAAACCCGAAGCGGGAGTAATTGTTGCAAGGCCCGCTATGGAGCCGGTAATGGTGCCGAATATAGTCGGGTTTTCATTAAATATCCATTCGAGAGAGGCCCAGGTTATTCCGGCAATAGCCGCAGCAGTATGGGTCACCACAAGAGCATGTACTGCAAGTCCATTTGCGCCGAGGGCACTCCCTGCGTTGAAGCCGAACCACCCGAACCAGAGAAGCGCCGCGCCCAGAACGGTGAAGGGGAGGTTATTGGGTGGTACAGGCTTGTTATTATAACCCTTTCTCTTTCCGATGACCAGAGCAGTTACGAGGGCTGCCATACCGGCATTTATATGAACAACTGTGCCGCCGGCAAAAGCGAGGGCTCCCATATCCTTGAGCCATCCTCCTGCACCCCATACCCAATGACAAATGGGATCATATACAAAAGTTGCCCAGAGTAAGGTAAAAATCAGAAAAGCGGAAAATTTCATCCTCTCTGCAAAGGCGCCGATGATCAAAGCCGGTGTAATGATGGCAAACATGGCCTGAAAGATCATGAAAGCCTCATGAGGAATAGTGGCCGCATAATCTTTAAAGGGGGTAGTACCTACATTGTTCAGGCCGAGCCACGCAAGCCCGCCCCAGAAACCTTTTCCCGGTGCAAAGGAGAGACTGTAACCGTAAAGAATCCATTGGGCTGTAATTACTCCGAGGACAATAAAGCATTGCATAAATACGCCAAGCACATTTTTACGTCTCACCATTCCTCCATAGAAGAAAGCGAGTCCAGGAGTCATCAACATAACAAAAGCAATGGACACCAATATCCACGCAGTATCCCCTGTATCCACCTGGGACTTTGTTTGTATATCAGATTGAGTGTTCTGCACTACCCCTGACGCCTGGGTTGGGTCTTCGGCAAAACAGGCCCCTGTAAATATCAAACCTAACAATAATGTTGCAGCTACAAATTTCTTCAAACATGCACCTCCGCTTTTTTTCATAGGGTCTAAAGGCGTCATTTTGTCACAGTGCCTTAGGGATCTATCACGGATCTCAAGACTGAATACAGGCTTTGCCTGTTTGACGAAACGGTTCACCATTATCCATTTTGAGCTAAAAATTCAGCTCTCCAGTCTGTATTCTTTGACTGATTTTAACTGCGCTGTTGAGTTTTCCTCGGGGTCGTTGAGGATAAGAAACGGCCTGCACGTCTTTGTGCGGTCCTTCCGTAGGTACGAGTAAACAACTGTCTGTTTTGGTAACTATGCCGTATGAGGGCAGCGGAATTATCTTGAAAAAAAGAGTTTATTTACTGAAGGCTAATTCTTAATGTGTAAATCCCCACTATTGCTTACTTCAAAAAGATGGCAATAGCAGGGATTGGGTAAGTTTATTTAAGAATGTTGTGCACCAACCATTGAACAGTTCTTTTAGCCGATAGCCGGACCTCCGCGTTCTTCCGTGCGGATACGGATACATTCGGCCAGATCGAGGACAAAGATCTTGCCGTCGCCTACTTCACCTGTTTGAGCGCCCTTAATAATTGCTTTGATCGTTGGCTCGACAAAATTCTCGTTTACCGCTATCTCAAGGCGTATCTTCCTCAAAAGATTACCCATCTCTCTTGCGCCACGGTAAACTTCTGTAACACCCATCTGCCTGCCGTGACCTAAGACTTCATTTACTGTCATAAGGTTTACGTCAGCCTTGTAAAGTTCTTCCTTTACTGATTCCAACCTGTCCGGTTTTATAATTGCAATGATAAGTTTCATAATTATTTCCTCCTATTCAATAACCGTGTATGCATTTTCGTGATGCTGAGTAAGGTCAAGACCCAGATTTTCGTCCTTTTCCGGTACTCTGACTTTTATGACTATGTCAACCAGTTTATATATTATGTAGGTCACCACTAAGCTGTATGCGACTGTTACCAGTACAGCAAGCAATTGAATCAGGAACTGTTTCGGGTTTCCGAAGAAGAGCCCGTTTGCACCGTCCGGGTTTATTGCTTTGGAAGCAAAGAGGCCTGTAGCAAGCGCTCCCCATATTCCACCGATACAGTGAACGCCGAAAACATCCAGGGCATCATCGTACCCGAATTTAGGTTTTATCCACGCCACTGCAATAAAACAGAAAATACTCACACATGCGCCGATTGCAATGGCCGAAAGGGCACTTACAAACCCTGCTGCAGGTGTAATTGCGACAAGACCTGCAACGGCACCTGTTGCAGTGCCAAGCATAGTCGGCTTATCGTTAAATATCCAGTCTATTATAGCCCAGGTCAGACCTGCTGCAGCCGCAGCGGTGTTAGTTACTACAAAGGCGTTTACAGCCAGTCCGTTGGCGGCAAGGGCGCTTCCCGCATTGAATCCGAACCACCCGAACCAGAGAAGTGCTGTGCCGAGAACAGTAAAGGGGAGGTTGTGTGGCAATATAGCTTTACGGTCAAAACCTTTTCGTCTTTTAATTAAAATAGCAGTCAGGAGCGCCGCAATACCGGCGTTGATATGAACGACAGTGCCACCGGCAAAATCAAGGGCGCCCATTTCCCTGAGCCATCCTCCTACACCCCATACCCAGTGACAGACAGGATCATACACGAAGGTTGCCCAGAGGATCATTATGATGACAAAGGCGGAAAATTTCATCCTCTCTGCAAAGGCACCGATGATGAGCGCCGGTGTTATGACGGCAAACATCATCTGATAAACCATAAACAACTGATGGGGGATTGTTGCCGAATAATCCTTGTAAGGCTCAAGACCAACACCTGTGAGACCGATCCAGTCGAAACCGCCCCAAAAGCCCTTACCTGGCCCGAAGGCAAGACTGTAACCATAAAGTACCCATTGTATACTGATAATGGAGAGGAGAATGAAGCATTGTATGAGAATGGTAAGTACATTTTTTCGTCCCACCATACCACCATAGAAAAACGCAAGTCCCGGAGTCATAAGCATGACAAGGGCCGTTGAGATGAGCATCCAGGCAGTATCACCTGTGTCTGCCTTTGGAGTGGATGGCGCTGTAACAGGTGCTTGTGCTGAGGGGGCGGCCTGTGTTTCTGTTACTGGAGCAAGTGCAGGCTTTGTTTCTTCGGCAATTACAAGACCGGTTATTGCGATAAATAAAAATAAAAATAGAAATAGTACGGTTTTTTTCATTACTACACCTCCATGTTTGTAGTTGAGTTAAATAAAAAAGGTGTCTTTAATCCATCATCGGGTTAAAGACACCTTTGTCCTAAAGATATATCGTATCTTTTTAAAAGAAGATCATTTATCGTTAATCACACATCGTTGTGTTGCTGCCTATATTATATAAAAGTAAAATGACGGCTGTTTTGGTAACCTTGATCCCCCAGTCACCAATTTGCGGAGGAAGGAATCTCGTTATTGAGACGACTTTTAGACCGGGAAAGGGTACTTTCCGGTAAAGCACGCGTCACAGAACTGCGTACCCACCAGTTCCCTTAGTTCCTCGGTCTTTAAATACCGGAAAGTGTCCACGCCTATGAGTTTTCTCAGTTGCTCGTCGCTCCGATTGCTTGCCAACAAC